>JALTKP010000094.1 GCA_027078075.1 Gammaproteobacteria bacterium
ATGTTAGGCGGAATGATGCTAATCAACGTTTAAGTGAGCATGATATAGATTCAGGTTTGTTTAATATCATTGATGGGTTTCGGCAGTCTATTTCCAATTCACTGAGAAAACGTTTAGAGGGTAAGCCGCACCAAGGTGTTATTGAAGCACTGGCAATTGGTGATCGTAATCGTATTACCTCAGAAGAGTGGGATGTTTTGATCCGTACAGGCACTATTCATCTGGTTGCAATTTCTGGTTTACATATTGGCTTGGTTGCAGGCTTTGCTTTTTTCTTGATGCGTGCATTGGTATCAAGATTGGGGTTTGTACTGAAAAGAATGCCGGTGCAAGTACCCGCCGCCGTTGCCGCTATTGCCGTTGCGTTTATTTATGCCTTGTTAGCAGGCTTCACCATTCCAACACAACGCGCTTTTTTAATGGTGTGTATTGTGATGATTTCATTAATACAACGACGCTCAGTACCTGCGTCGAACATAATTGCTTTTAGCTTGTTAGTGATATTGTTGTTTGATCCAATGTCAGTCCTGGATGTGGGCTTTTGGTTGTCCTTTGGCGCGGTAGCAATAATTCTTTTTGCCTCTATTGGTAGACTAAAGCCACCAACTGCACTAATTGGTATGAGTAAAATTCAATTTGTTATTGCTATTGGTATGCTACCGTTAATGTTGCTATTTTTTCAGCGCCTTAGTATAGCTGCGCCACTCGCGAATTTGGTGGCAGTACCGTTAGTCAGTTTTATTACTGTTCCCAGTACATTGTTAGCAACAATGACCATAGATGTATTGCCATCATTGTCGAATGGCTTGTTTTTTATCGCAGTAGAATCGTTGAAATTGCTATGGGTAATGATCGATTGGCTATCAGTACAATCATGGGCTGTTGTCGATACGACAGTTGTCTCTACATGGTCGCTGCTATTGGCGATTGTTGGTGCGACTTATTTACTAATGCCACGAGGGATACCCGCACGATGGGTGGCATTGTTGCTTTTTCTTCCTGCTTTATTGGGAACCAGAACAACCCTTAACCAAGGTGAATTAAATATAACTTTGATTGATGTGGGGCAGGGCTTGTCAGTACTACTGCAAACACAACATCACAGTCTTGTTTTTGACGCAGGTCCTCGATACTCATCTAGCTTCGATGCGGGAAAAAACATTGTCATTCCCTTTTTGAGGTCACAAGGGGTATTAGAAGTAGATGCGTTGATTATTAGTCATGGTGACAATGATCACAGTGGTGGTGCTAATGCAATATTAAAGAACCTATCAGTAAAAAAGATAATCAGTGGTGCAAACCGAAAACGCTGGCACAATGACAAAGCCATTGCCTGTAGTTCGGGGCAGTCATGGCAATGGGATAATATCCATTTTGAAATTTTGCACCCGCAATCAGGAAAATTTGAAGGTGGTAATAATCAATCTTGCGTTTTACAGGTACGTGTTGCTGACAAGGCTATTTTATTACCAGCGGATATTGAGCGAGCTACGGAACAGCTTCTTATTAAACAATATGGCGATAAATTAAAAAGCCAGATTCTGATTGCACCACATCATGGCAGTAAAACTTCATCGTCACAGGCATTCCTTGAGCAAGTGTCGCCTCAAATGGTACTTATAGCGAATGGCTACCGGAACCGCTATCGGTTCCCCCACAGTAATGTGACTAAGAGGTATGCTGCAGAACATATATCATGGTTAGAAACACAGGATTCAGGGGCAATTTCAGTCCTAGTGACACCACAAAGGGTATCAGAGCCAATACGCTGGCGTGAGAAATTGAGACGATATTGGCACAGTCAGTGATGGTATTGTTGTGGTCATGTTGTACAATAATCCACTGCTGGACAACATATTGCCCAGTAAGCGGGAAATGATAAAAATAACATATAAATCAAAAAGATAACGAAGGTGTAAATGCCGTGTTTGAATTTGTAAAAGCCGGTGGTTGGCTCATGCTACCGATTATTATCTGCTCTATCTTGGCTGTTGCCATTATTGTTGAGCGTTTTTGGTCATTACAGCGTAAGAAAATCACCCCCAAACACCTTGTAGCACAGGTTTGGCACTGGGCTAAGGCGAATGATCTTGATGAAGTTAAGGTCAATCATCTACGAAATAGCTCACCCTTGGGTAAGGTTATCGCCGCAGGCTTGATTAATCGCCATCATCCGCGAGAAATCATGAAAGAAAGTATCGAGGATGCTGGACGTCATGTTGTTCCCGAATTGGAGCGCTTTCTTAATACGCTGGGTACTATTGCATCAATTACGCCACTCTTGGGTTTGCTCGGAACAGTCGTGGGAATGATTGATGTATTTGCAGCAATTATTGAATACGGTGTTGGTGATCCCGCTACTTTAGCTGGCGGTATTTCTAAAGCACTGATAACGACGGCTGCCGGCTTATCTGTCGCTATTCCTGCGTTAATGTTTTCACGCTACTTCAAAGGCCATGTTAACGAGTTGATTATTACCATGGAACAGGAATCACTTAAATTAATTGAAGTCATGCATGGTGAGCGTGAAGCAGATAGTGTTGATGGAGAGGTTTTAGAGGGCGAACAAACAGCATGAAACTTCGTTCACAACGAATAGAAGATCCGGATGTTAATCTAACACCTCTAATTGATGTGGTGTTTTTGCTATTGATCTTTTTCATGGTTTCAACAACGTTTGATAAAGAATCAGAGTTAAGTATCGAGTTACCTAATGCGGAAGGTGAAGTTTTACAAAAACAAACTTTACAAGTAGAAGTCTCAATTGATGCAAAAGGTAATTATGCGATTAATAGTGAACGAATTATTAATTCTCAAATTGATACCTTAAAAGCAGCCATTATTAAAATTGCCGGAGATAAACGTGATATTCCGATGATTATTAGCGCAGATGGTCAAGCCTCACACCAATCAGTAGTTCTTGCTATGGATGCTGCAAGACAACTAGGTTTTACTAAACTCACTTTCGCTACTCGACTGTCGAGCAAAGATAACTAATAGAATGACTGAACCTCGCAAACAACTTGACGGCATGCAAGCTTACCGTCGATTACTTACTTATGTTGTACCACATTGGAAGATGTTTCTACTGGCAATTGTCGGCATGGTTGGTTTTTCAATTACAGAAGTCGGTTTTCCCGCACTAATGAAACCTTTAGTCGATGATAGTTTGATTGCGCGTGATCCTGATGCGATTACGATGGTCCCCATCTGGTTAATCTCACTTTTTACTATTCGTATTTTTGTGAATTTTATTGCAACCTATTGTATGAGTTATGTGGGGCGTGCAGTTATTAAACAATTGCGTAAAGAAATGTTTGACCACTTATTGAATTTACCAACAGCGGTCTATGACAAAACATCTTCTGGTTCAATGCTATCACGGATGAGTTACGATGCAGAGCAAGTAGGGCGTGCTTCAACCAATGCAATAACGGTTGTGATACAAGAAGGCTTAACCGCAATAGGTCTGATTGCGTTAATGCTCTACTACAGCTGGGAATTGACACTTATCTTTATCGTAATAGGTCCTTTTGTCGCTTGGGTTATCTCTTTTGTTAGTAAGAAATTCCGCAAAGTCAGTAGACGCATTCAGGACAGCATGGGTGGGATCACCCATGTAACCGAAGAAGTAATTGAAGGGCACCGAGTTGTTAAGACTTTTGGTGGTCAAGAAGTTGAAGCCAGAAGCTTTGAGAAAGAGAATGAATATAACCGCAAGCAAAAAATAAAAATGGATGTATTGCGGGTGTTGAGCATGGGTGTTGTTCAGTTGTTGGTTGCAAGTGGTACGGCACTTGTTATTTTTTATGCGACATCCGAATCAATGAAAGAGGCAATAACACCCGGCATATTTGTTTCCATTCTTACTACGTTAATTGTTTTACAACGTCCTATAAAAAGACTTACTTCAGTAAATGAATACCTGCAAACAGGTATTGCAGCAGCACAAAGTATTTTTGCTTTTCTCGACCTTGAGAAAGAAGCTGACACGGGCACTACCAAGTTGACTGACATTGAAGGCAATGTGTCTTTTTCTAAAGTTGAATTTAGTTATGGACGTGATACCGACAATGTATTGAATGATATCTCTTTTACTGCAGAAGCAGGCAAGACAATCGCTTTTGTTGGTCGGTCAGGTAGTGGTAAAACAACGTTGGTTAATTTGCTACCACGATTTTATGAAGCTAACTCTGGCAGCATCACTATTGATGAGCATAATATTAAAGATATTGAGCTAACTAATTTACGCCAACATATTTCATTAGTAAGCCAGCATGTGACCTTATTTAATGACACTGTGGCTAATAACATTGCATACGGTAGTCTTAATGGTGCAAGCCGTGAAGAAATACAACATGCCGCTAAGATGGCGCATGTCAGTGAATTTGTTGAGAAGCTACCGGATGGTTATGAAACCATGGTTGGCGAAAATGGCGTTCTGTTATCAGGTGGACAACGACAACGCTTGGCGATAGCGAGGGCATTACTTAAAAACGCGCCTATTTTGATTCTCGATGAAGCGACTTCCGCACTAGACACTGAATCTGAACGGCATATTCAAGCAGCCCTTGAAACACTGATGAAAGATAGAACAACATTGGTTATTGCTCATAGACTTTCAACTATTGAAAACGCAGATACTATTATGGTGATGCATGAAGGTAAGATTATTGAACAGGGTACTCATAGCGAGTTAATTGATCTTGATGGCCGTTATGCATTACTTCATCGTATGCAGTTTAGTGAAAGAGACGATTAGCTATGATTTCCTGGTTAACTCGTTTTTTTAATAATGTTTGGTATGGCAATGGTTGGCAGTGTGTTTTATTTTTACCGTTTAGTTGGTTATTTTCACAGATAATTAAGATTAGACGTTTTGCTTATGATAACGCATGGAAACAAAGTCAGTCTTTTTCGGTACCTGTTATTGTTGTTGGTAATATATCCGTAGGAGGCAGTGGTAAAACACCGCTTGTTATATGGGTTGTAGAGTTACTAAAAAATGCCGGTTATCGACCAGCTATTATTAGTCGAGGTTACAAAGGCAAAGCAGGAAGCTGGCCACAGCAGGTAAGGATAGATAGTGATCCTGTCATTGTAGGTGATGAAGCAGTATTGTTAGCTCGACGTTGTAAATGTCCCATTGCGGTTGGACCAGATCGTTGTGCAGCTATTGATGCTCTACTTGAACATACTGATTGCAATGTAATTATTTCTGATGATGGTTTGCAGCATTATGCAATGCAGCGTGATATCGAAATTGCTGTCGTTGATGGTGTACGAAGATATGGTAACCATCGATTATTACCGGCAGGACCGTTAAGAGAGCCTGTGTCTCGTTTAGAAAACGTAGATTTTGTTGTTAGCAACGGGATTGCTGATCGTGGCGAATATGCCATGGTAGTAAAAGGTTTGGTTGCAAGAAACATGGTTACTGATAAAGTTAATGGCTTAGAGCGTTTTAGCGGACAAACAGTTCATGCTGTCTGTGGTATAGGAAACCCAGAAAGATTTTTTACAGGCTTAAAGAAATTTGGTATAAATTTGATAGAGCATGCATATTCAGATCATCATCCTTATAAGGAACAAGATGTTTGTTTTGATGATGATTTGCCCGTATTAATGACAGAAAAAGATGCCGTAAAATGCCAGCGTTTTCAGTGTCAGCAACATTGGTTCATTCCTGTTCAGGCAGATCTGAATAAACATTTTGCACCACGTTTACTGGCATTACTTGAGAAGAGAAAAAATCATGGATAAGAAGTTATTAGAAATTCTTGTGTGCCCGCTTTGCAAAGGTCCACTTACATATAATAAATCTGCCAAAGAATTAATTTGTAAGCCAGATAGACTTGCTTACCCTGTTCGAGATGACATTCCAGTTATGTTGGAAGAAGAAGCACGCCAACTTGAAGCAGATGAAGAAGTTAAATGAAATTTAGCGTTATCATTCCTGCACGTTATGCATCGACTCGTTTGCCCGGTAAAGCACTTTTAGATATCTGTGGTAAACCAATGATTCAGCATGTGCATGAACGTGCCATTGAGAGTGGTGCATCTGCTGTTTATATTGCGACAGATGACGAGCGAATTGAAATGGCGGCTAA
>JALTKP010000095.1 GCA_027078075.1 Gammaproteobacteria bacterium
CTCGATCTTCATGACTGATTTCAGTCCAACCTAACTGTTCATATTCAGGGAACCAAGCATCCGCTTCAAACTCACCATCTACTTTGGTGATATAAAAGCGATCAGCTCGCTCTAACATTTGTTCGTAAAAAGAAGCACCACCAATAATCATCACTTCTTCTCTGTTCGCATCCGAATCTTTTGCTGCTTGTAATGCCTCCTCAATAGAATGAGTAATTACTACATCCGCATCAACTGTATAATTCTTATCATGGGTAATAATAATATTAGTGCGATCTGGAAGCGTCCTGCCACCAAACGATTCAAAGGTTTTACGGCCCATAATAATGGGCTTACCCAAAGTATGCTTTCTGAACCACTGCATATCAGCAGGTAATTTCCACGGTAAACTATTGTTAATACCAATCGCTCTATCGTTTGCCATTGCAGCAATAAGGGAAATTTTCATCATTAATTTAACAGTGTCGCAATACGTCGACGATATTGTGTTACTAACGGGTTAGCGCTACCCAGCGTTTCAAACAATTTTAACAAGCCTTGCCGTCCTGCATCGTCATTATAAGCTCGATCACGTTTCATAATTTCTAATAATTGTTCTAAGGCCGATTCAAATTTTGTCTCTTGCACAAGAATAACACTCAGTTCTTCGCGTGCAGCGAGATCATTCTCATCTTTTTCTATTCGTGCCTGAAGCTCTTCTAGCTTAGCGCCAACCACCGGATCAATCGCCTCCAGTTGAGACTGAATTGCAAGCACATCCGACGTTTGTTTTTGTTCTGCTGGTATACGCCCAAAAATAATGGCCGCTTCTTCTTTGCGCCCATTCTCCATCAAAACTTTCATTGTCATGATTTGTACGCGGATATTACTTGGATCGGCATCAGCCGCTTGCATCATTAATTTTATTGCAGCTTCGTTATTTCCCTGTTCATATTCAGCGACTGCTGCAGCCATTAGCTTGTCTGACTCACGAACAAGGTAGGGTTCAAGCATTTTTCTTATATGGGCTTCACTTTCTGCACCTGAAAACTCATCGACGACTTCACCGTTTACAATCAACTTAACCGTTGGCAAACTACGCACAGCATTCTGTTGCGTGAGGTTTTGCTGCTGATCAGCATTTACCTTTGCCAAGATAAATTGCCCTGCCAACTCTTCAGCAAGCTTATGTAAAATAGGAATTAATGTTTTACACGGCTCGCACCAATCTGCCCAAAAATCGACTAAAATAGGTAACCTATGTGAATTTTCTACAACGGCTTGATTAAAATTGCTTTCATCAATATCAAAGATATAGGCCTTTTTTTCTTCACTCATGGATATAACCTAAATAGCAATCGGTGCGCGGATAGGTCCA
>JALTKP010000096.1 GCA_027078075.1 Gammaproteobacteria bacterium
TTCGATTCCCGCCGTCTCCACCATACAAACAAACCACCCATTTGGGTGGTTTTTTTGTATCTGTAAAGATAAATGCATCAGCTTCCAGTTACTTCCACCAATTAAAAAACCACCTATATAGGTGGTTCTTTGTTTATGTTTAAAGCATATGTTAAATCTATTACATTTTAATCACTCTACCAAGCTGCTGAACATAAGGTTCAAGTACTTCATCATGTTCACCGACAACCGCGATGCTTCCTCTATGCGCAGGAATAATAACGCCATGAAAACGTTGATCAGCAATAGTTCGTCGACTAGTAATATTTTCAGCAGGCATAATTAATACAGTCACTGGACCATTTTTACCTTGTAATACGATATGTGCGCCTTTATCTTTATTTCTAATATCACAATTACCTGCATAATTAACCGTACCAAGTGAAGAACTAACATTCATATTTAACTTGCTAAATATCGTATTTAATTTAGCTTGCTTAACATTGAGGCGATCTTGAAGATGTTTTTTTTCAGTGTTCACATGAGATAAAACAAGTTGTTCAATAGGTTGCGCAACCGGATTTATTTGAGCGCCAATCATAATTCCTATTACCAAAATAAAGCTTGCGGCAATTGCATAAAGCTTACGGTGGCGCTTTTGTGTTTGCACTTTACCCGTGCTTTGTGCCAACAAAATCCTTGATGTTAAGCCATCGGGGATATCCACACTCATTGTGTTATTCAATTCTTTTTCAAATGCTAATTGATCGTTTCTAAATGATGCACATACAGCACATGTCTTTGCATGAGATTCTAATGCCGCAGCAAAATCTTTGGGATCAATTAAGATAGCACGTCTAAATTCAAGACAATTCATATTATTCACCTACGGCCTAAAGCATGGCTGTTTTCTGATGTTTCTATTAATTTACGCATTTTTTGTCGCGCTCTAAACAAACGCGTCATGACTGATGATGCCGTAATTTCCATTATGGTTGCTATTTCATCACAGGAATAACCACCTAACACTTGTAGCAACAATGGTTCTTTATATTCATCGGGTAGTTTTTCAAGTGTTTGTCGCATCGACATACTTTCAACTGTAATATCATCAAATGATGTTTCGAGTAAATCATCAGGATTTACCGCGTCAATAACCAAGTCCTCTGCACGCTTGCGTTGAAAACGTCGTGCATTTTCTCTACGTAAAATAGTAATTAACCATGCTTTGGCGGAACGACTATCTTTTAAAGTAGAAATTGCCTTCCAAGCACGAAGATAAGTTTCTTGTACCAGCTCTTCTGCAACGTCAGCACTGTGTGTTAGCCATACGGCATAACGGTACAAATCTGTAGAATATGAGCTTACTAACGCTTCAAATTGAAGTTGTTGTGATTGCATAAGTAATAAGACCGCAAAATCCTCAATATCTTTCATAAATATGAAAATTAATTTAAATTCACCAAATACCCATGATTTAGAGGTGTCATCTACATCATAATGATTCCTTATTAACACCCAAATTAATAAATAAAAATAAAATAAATTGAAATAAAAATGTCTCTACAGTGGTCTTCTCTTACAGGTATGCATTGCATGCTAAACGAATTTAAAACTAAGAGGAAAACATCATGGACAAAAATACTATCAAAACAATTTCACTTATATCAGTAGTATTAACCCTCGGCCTTGGTAGTAATATAGCAAGTGCTGAAACATTTGAATTTGCTGGTAACAAATACACATTTAAAGATCATCAACCATCACAACGCGTGATCACGGATAAATTTGAATTTGCTGGTAATAAATATGTTATCACCACCACGACACGTGGTCAGCATGGTTCTGATCTTGCCGCGCTTGAATTACAAGAGTCTGATAATGACCTGATTTATAGTGATGATGATATGGCAATTGTTCTGACAGGTGCACGCTAGTTATTGCTAGTAGATGGGTTACATAATAATATGTAGCCCGTCTTAAATTACACAGTTACTAAGTTGTAATTGTGGTGGCTCAATATGGAAAGTAAAAGGTGCTGCCCGACTTAGTACACTTAAACCTAAAACACACCTTGTATCACCATCTATCACAGCTACTTCTATGTTTTCAAAACGACAGTTGCCGCCAATATTTAAACTACTCACCCTGTAAACAGGCAAATCAATATTGCTACCATCTGCTAAAACAGCTGTCATTAAACGTACAAATGTAGCTTGTTGTTTTTCAATCAATTTAGTTAACGTTGCACGGGTTATTGTCACATGACTGGAGCCTGTATCGATAACAAACTCTTCACTAATTTGATCTGCGATCTCAACACTTATATAAAAAGTTGCTGCATCATGCCGCACCATTGGTATCATATGTTCCGCGTCAGCCGACACATTCATTACCATAGAAACAAGTAGTAACAACAACCATTTTTGCATACTAATACACCATTCTATAATGTCTGATAACTGCTAATACTATACACACTAACTGATATTCAAGTGTAATACATACTGATATAATCATTATCTTATTGATTACAAAGCGCTAAATTATGCTCATCGCGATAGGAATTATTCTTGTACTTGCCATTATCTTTGGACCGCAATACTGGGTTAAGCATGTATTAAAAAAATATAGCCAAAATCAGGAGCATTTCCCAGGTACCGGTGGTGAACTCGCTCAGCATTTAATTGAAAAATACCAGTTACATGGCGTTAAAGTAGAAAAAACCGAGGTCGGCGATCACTATGATCCGATAGATAAAGTTGTTCGCTTGTCACATGACTACTACGATGGAAAATCATTAACAGCAATTGCCGTTGCAGCGCATGAAGTTGGTCATGCTATTCAACATAACAACGGCTACCTACCATTTGAGTTAAGGCAACGCATTGTTAGTATCGCTATAGGTGCTGAAAAGCTAGGCGCTATCGCGATGATTGCCCTTCCTTTTGTGTCGATGCTCGCCCGTTCGCCGCATTTGGCCATGATTATGTTCTTTGTCGCTATTGCTAGTATGTTAATTGGCACACTGGTTCATTTTATTACGTTGCCAGTGGAATGGGACGCCAGCTTCAAACGTGCTTTACCTATTCTCAAAGAAGGCGAATATATTTCAGATCGTGAAATTAAATATGCAGATAAAATTTTAACCGCTGCTGCGCTTACCTATGTTTCTGGTTCATTAGCCAGCTTATTAAATATGGGACGATGGATAGCAATTTTAAGACGTTAGTTTCTTGTTTTTTATCTGAGCATAATTTTTAACATTATTTATAAATTCCATTCTTAATTTTTTATCCTGCAACATTATTTCATCGGCAATAGGAAGTTGAGAAAAATTCTGCATAATGATTTTAGCAAACAGCCCCGCAGACGTATTTACCACTTGTTTCGTATCACCATCATAAACATTTACATTAGCGGTACCACAACTTGGTGATCGACTCTTAAATATATAACCATTCAGTTCATTCAACTGTCCTGTTATTTGTTTTGCATAATCAATCAATTCATCAGTTACATCATGACTCGTATCAACAACACCTCTAACTCGGAGCACGCCATTAACACTCACTAAATTTATTGGCGGCCTAGGGATGCCTAAACCAATCGCCACTTCAGGGCAAAACACCACTAATTCAAATAAATCACTCATCGACTCATTAATACAGGCATCATAACTATGCTCACCATCATAGCGAACGGAATTCCCCAATAAGCAACTGCTAACGCCTACTTTAATCCGTGTTATTTGACTTTGCTTTTTTGTCATTATATTAGTTGTTTAGAAAAAATATTTTTAATAACACTATCATAACAATACTGTCGCCAAGCAATCTTTGTTAAGATGCCTCCCAATCTATATTTGTGTACTCGGAATCCATCATGTTCTTAGATAAATTTTATCAACAAAACGGCGAATCAACCGTTATTTCTCGTGAGCAAGCAAGTGACTTTGCCAAATCTATTGCGGGTGACTTCAACCCTATTCATAACATTGATGCAAAACGCTTTTGTGTTCCTGGTGACCTGCTCTTTGCGCTGGTTTTGAATAAATACGGTGTTAGCCAACATATGCACTTTACGTTCTCAGGTATGGTCGGCGATGGTGTTGAGCTCGTCTTCCCTGAAATGACTGATGATGAAATAGTTATTAAGGACACCGCAGATAAAGCTTATCTCTCTATCGCTCATAGTGGTGACAACAATGCGAACCCTGAGCTAACAAGCAAACTCAGCCAACGTTACGTTGAGTTTTCAGGTCAAACATTCCCCCATATTTTAGTTCCGCTAATGGCTGAGCATAATGTCATGGTCAATACTGCTCGTCCTCTCGTTATTTACGAGAGCATGACCATTAATATAGAACAACTCGATTTTAATGACCCCGAACTATGTCTTACCGAATCAAAATTGAGTGTTGATGGTAAACGAGGCAATGTTAGCCTTAAATTTTCTGTCTCGGATAATGGCAAAATCGTTGGTTCAGGCGAAAAAACCATGGTCATGAGCGGTCTACGCAAATTCGATCAGGCTGCCATCGACGTGCTTGTTAGTGACTATGTGGCTCGAAAAGAGTCATACTGAGCACCCAAATAGCGCTCTAAAACCTAATTCCCACCTAATATTTAACCTTTTTTTGGTCTAATTTTGCCTAAGAATGGTTTTTAGTGCCTAAAATGATGATTTTCTTACCCATCTGGCTCTCTTTTAGCTATAATGCGTCGCCGCCGATTTCCAAAGAAGTCGGCGGACTTAATTATGGTGCCAGCCGCGGCCAATAATCAGTGGCATACGTTAGATTAACTATAGAGCAGAGTTATGGCAGATTTAAGCAAATACAGAAACATTGGTATTTTCGCCCACGTGGATGCAGGTAAAACCACGACTACGGAACGAATTCTAAAACTTACCGGTACCATTCACAAAACCGGTGAAGTTCATGATGGTGAAGCGACTACCGATTTCATGGAACAGGAAGCTGAGCGCGGTATTACAATTCAGTCTGCTGCCATTTCATGTACATGGGATGACCACCGCTTTAACATTATTGATACACCAGGCCACGTTGACTTCACAATCGAAGTGTATCGTTCACTGAAAGTACTGGATGGCGGCGTCGGCGTTTTCTGTGCATCAGGTGGTGTTGAACCTCAGTCAGAAACTAACTGGCGTTACGCTAATGAATCTGGCGTTGCGCGCGTTATCTTCGTTAACAAACTTGATCGTATGGGTGGTGATTTCTACCGCGTAGTTGGTCAAGTAGAAAAAGTACTCGCTGCTAACCCTCTCGTTATGGTTCTGCCTATCGGTATCGAAGATGACTTCGTTGGTGTTGTTGATTTGCTTACTCGTAAAGCATGGATATGGGATGACACTGGACTACCAGAAAACTACAAAATTGAAGACGTGCCTGCGGATATGGTCGACAAAGTTGAAGAATGGCGTGAAAAGTTAATCGAAACTGCCGTTGAACAAGATGATGACGTTATGGAAGCTTACTTAGAAGGTGAAGAACCTTCTATGGAAGATATCAAGCGTTGTATTCGTAAAGGTACTATCGCACTCGACTTCTTCCCTACTTACTGTGGTTCTGCGTTCAAGAATAAAGGTATTCAACCTATGCTAGATGCGGTTGTTGATTTCCTACCGGATCCAACTGAAGTTATTCCTCAGCCAATTACGGATGAAGAAGGTGTAGAAACAGGTGAAGTTGCAACGGTTGATGCAAGTGAACCTTTCCGCGCACTCGCATTCAAAATTATGGATGACCGCTTTGGTGCCTTAACCTTCGTACGTGTTTACTCCGGTACACTTAAGAAAGGCGACAGCGTTCTGAATACCTTCACAGGTAAAACGGAACGTATTGGCCGTATCGTAGAAATGGAAGCAGACGATCGTAAAGAACTGGATGGCTGTGAAGCGGGCGACATTGTTGCTTTCATCGGCATGAAGAATGTTCAAACAGGTCACACCCTTTGTGATCCAAAACATCCAGGCACACTTGAGCCAATGGTCTTCCCAGATCCAGTTATCTCAATTGCTGTTTCACCAAAAGACAAAGCCGCTTCTGAAAAGATGGGTATTGCGATTGGTAAAATGGTTAAAGAAGATCCTTCTTTCCGCGTTGAAACAGATGAAGAAAGTGGTGAAACTATTCTTAAGGGTATGGGCGAGCTTCACCTTGATATTAAGGTCGATATTCTTAAACGTACTCACGGTGTTGAAGTTGAAGTGGGTAAACCTCAAGTGGCTTACCGCGAAACAATTACTCGCGAAACAGAAGACAGCTACACGCATAAGAAACAGTCAGGTGGTTCTGGTCAGTTTGCTAAGATCGAATATACTATCTCACCAGGCGAACCAGGCACGGGTTACGAGTTTGAATCAAAAGTAACCGGTGGTAACGTACCTCGTGAATTCTGGCCTGCTGTAGAAAAAGGCTTCAAATCTAGTATGGACAAAGGCGTACTCGCTGGCTACCCATGTTTAGACTTTAAAGTAACGCTGACAGATGGTGCTTTCCACGCGGTTGACTCCTCTGCCATTGCTTATGAAATTGCAGCTAAAGGCGCTTACCGTCAAACTATGCCTAAAGCCGGTCCACAGTTAATGGAACCTATCATGAAGGTTGACGTGTTTACACCTGACGATAACGTAGGTGATGTTATTGGTGATCTTAACCGTCGCCGCGGCATGATCAAGGATCAGGAAAAGGGTCCAACAGGCGTTCGTATTAAAGCTGAATGTCCACTATCAGAAATGTTTGGTTACATTGGTGACTTACGTACAATGACTTCAGGTCGTGGTCAGTTCTCAATGGAATTCTTACACTACATGCCTTGTCCTAAGAATGTAGCTGAAGTAGTGATTAAAGAAGCTCAAGAACGTAATGCAAATAAATAAGTCTGCTATCCTGCTTAAACGGGATACTTTCTTATGAATTAAAAAAGGCTCGCTTATGCGAGCCTTTTTTATTTAATTAAAATATTTATACTTTAAATTTACTCATGATATCGCTTAACTTCATTGCAAGTGACGTCATTTCACTACTAGACTGTGCATTTTTTTGAGCAACATCAAATGCCTTTTCTGCAGAATCACTGATTGAGACAATATTATTATTAATCTCGTTACTTACTGCTGTTTGTTCATCTGTAGCACTAGCAATTTGTGTATTCATGTCAGTAATCGTGGTTACAGCTGTTGTAATTGCATCTAATGATTTAGCCGCTTTAGATGCTTGTAACATAGAATCTTCAGCTAAAACATTGCCTTCACTCATTACTTGTGCAGCTTCACCAGAACGTTTCTGTAACTTCTCTATCATTTCATTAATTTCTTGAGTCGACTCTTGCGTCCTACTTGCCAACGTTCTTACCTCATCAGCAACAACGGCAAAACCCCGTCCTTGCTCACCTGCACGAGCAGCTTCAATTGCTGCATTAAGCGCTAAGAGATTTGTCTGCTCAGCAATGCCTTTAATAACATCAATAACAACTGTAATATTATTACTGTCCTTTTCTAGCTCACTGATAACTGATGCAGCGGAAGAAACATTGCCCGACAATTTTTCAATTGATCTTGTTGTTTCCAATACAACAAGTTTTCCAGCACAAGATTCATCATCCGCATCATGGGCTGATTCTGCTGCAATTGTCGCGTTACGTGCAACCTCTGCTACTGTAGCGGTCATTTCTGTTATTGCCGTTGCAGAAAGAGATATTTCTTCTCTTTGAGATTCAGTTAAAGCTTTCGATTCGATTGCCGCATTAGATAAATTTTCTGAAGCTGCCATAATGTCTGTGGTAAATATTGTAACTTCCTTCATAATTGCATGAATTTTTTCAAGGAAATTATTAAAGTTACTACCAAGCCTATCAATAGCATCATTACCATTAACATCAATACGCTGCCTTAGATCTCCCTCACCTTCTGCAATATCATTAAAACGATGCTCTAGCTTAGAAAGTCGACGAAGCACAACTATTTTAAGAAGAAAAAAAGATAAACCGGAAACTAAAACGGCAATAGTAACCATGCTAATAAAAATCCCTGTCAAAGCACTACTCAAGGCATCATCTTTCGCTTCGGTAACAAATTCAATATTGTCTTGATAGTTCTCTTGAAGCTCAAGCTCTTCCGCAATTAACCGCTTATATGTAAATCCAAGCTCGACCATTCCTAATTGCATTCCTTCAGCTTCAATATTAATACGAATCATATTCTCATCAGGAATTGACGTGGCATCACCCGTCTCTATTAGCTTAATTTTTTCTTCACCAATAAAACCAACATAATCAATATCCTCATCTTGAACCACTGTGTCCGCGTAAGATTTTAATAATGTTAAATCGCCATTCACGATTGGCTCTGGAGATATCTTTGATAAAAATTCTGCCATTTGCTCCGCTTTAGCGCTGACATCTTCTGACGATTTATTTTTCATATCATCAAAGATGTTTTCAACAACTTCACCTGAAGATACTAACAACTCATCTAATGTCGTTGATTCTTGCTGATAAATAAAATACCCAACCATAATAGAAAGTATTGTCATGCTCACCATAATGGCAACTGCAAATTTATGCGCAATATCAATATTGGATAATGATATTTTTTTAGCTGTGCCATTTTCATTCATCACGTGGATACTCCCTACTTATTGTTGTTGCTTATTGCTTACAATAAACCTAATGACTCTAAAGTGCTCTCTAGACCACCTAAATCTAATGGCGCCACGAAGCCATTAATACCCGCTTTTTTACTTGCGTCTGAGTCAGCACTAAGCTTAAGTAAAGCATCACTAATAGCTTTTACAGTCGAGGCATCTGTTTTTTTAGATGCTGTAACAGTCCACTCAGGATATAATGCTGTTGAGTGCAACTTCTTTAATGTGTCGTTTGCTTTATCAACTATCTCAAAGTCTGCAATCGATATTTTTCCTTCTTTCGCCATTGCTTCTAGTAAACCAGATTTAATAAAACCAACATCAACAACTCCTGACTTTACTGCTAAAACAATGTCGTCTTGTTTTTTTGATTGTTTAAATGATGAAAAATCTTTATGTGGATATATGCCCTTATCTCGTAAATGTTTTACTTGAAAGACATATGCTGCGGCTGACTTTTTAAATTTAAAAGCCATACCTTTTTTACCTTTAGTATCAGCAGCAGTTTTAATTCCGCTGCCTTTCTTTGAAATAATCACTCCTGAGAATTGGCTTCCGCTTTTTTTATTTAAAGTAGCTATTGCTTTAGATGAATGTTTTTTAGTCAAAACAACAGCTATAACCGGATTAGATAACATGATATCTACTTTACCTGATGCAACCGCCTTGACTGTAGCTCCCGGTTTCAATGGTACAATTTTTACCTTAGCACCAATTTCTGAAGACAAATATTTTCCCAATTTACTCCATTTTGCTTTTGCTTTAAGTGTACTTCGAGGTGCTTGTACACCAAATTTAATGTCTGCAGCTTGAACAGCATTTGCAATCATTGCAAAACAAGCCACACCAAAAATCAAAAGATACTTTTTCATGGAAATTTCCTTCATATTTGTCGTCATAGTTAGTGTCTTCTAAACACCTAGATACGGCATTCATAAATACACTAATCGGCACAGGAAGGGGTTTCTTTAGAGAAATACCATCAATAATAGATAAATATTAATTATCTTAACTTAGGAGACTAATTTTCATTCTTAAATGTCTTGCAACACAATGATTATATAGATTTATTTAAAATGACATGACTGTTCTTCAAGGCATGCCCTGCTTGAACATACGCTGAAGAATTTAATTTGTCTTGGTAGTGTACTTTAATAAATCATGGTCAGAACTGACCCGTAATCATATTAAAATTACAATATATAACTTAAGCAAAGTACTCTAATTTTTTCTCTATACGCGCTAACTCTTCGGCTGCTGCATCTGCAATACGGTCAAGTACTTCAGCATTTTCCAGCTGTAGCGCCCTTTCAGCGGAATTTGCATCTAATCCACTGCGGTAATCTGATTCAATTGACTCTAACCTAGTAACAAGCTCATCCCGACGCTCTAATAATTCATTCATTTTTTCCATATCGTCTACTATTGCCCTGCTTCTTTCTAATCTTTTTAACATGTCATAAAGCTCATCTTTCAAAAACACTCGCTGTTTCTTCAGCTCTTCGATATATTCATCTGAAGTCGTCTCTATACCTTCTTCAATGCGATAAATAGCTTTATCCACTTCTACGTATTCACTGTATAGCTTAGAAAAATGTTTATCATCTAACTTAAGTTGATGAATTTTATCCTTATATTTTGGCAAGTCAGTTGCCAAATGATGATGTTCGCCAAACACTGCTCTACCCCTCATATTTCTACCACTATCATAGTTTGGAGGTGTTAATACGAGAATTCATTGAGCAAGATCAAGAAATCATACTTTTTTTAAGCGTATTAATATAAAGGTTTATATCTCATTTGAAGCACTATAAAACAATGATAAAGGACGATAATGACGATCTTATGACAACGAAAACTTTCTTTTCACCTAAAATTATATTCCCTCGGGATACTCTGCGTGTGTTGGTAAATCGCCACTCTCACAGCACCAATCAACTCGTGAATCCCAAAATATTCTAGCTTGTGGTTGGATTGGTGAATCTGAATCTAGACTCCCAAAATAAAAAATTATACCAATAAAAAAGGGCTAACATCATGTCAGCCCTTTTAAACGATCTTGCCAACTAAAGTTTAGTCAGAACGACTTGTAGTTTCCAATAAATGGTAACCAAACTGAGTTTGAATAGGTCCGTGAACGACATTCAAATCATCGTTAAAAACAACTTTATCAAATTCTGGTACCATTTGGCCTTGACCAAATTCACCTAGCTCTCCACCGCTTTGACCTGATGGACATTTTGAATGCTCTTTGGCGATATCAGCAAAACTGGCACCGTCTGCAATTTGTTTCTTCAAATCTTCACATTGTTCTTCCGTTTCTACGAGTATATGTCTTGCGCTGGCCGTTGCCATGAGGTTCTCCAAATTAATTATCAATATCAGGGGACAGATCATACCAGAAATATGCCTGATTTTTAAAATCGACATGCTTATTACACATACAAATCGAAATGATTATTTGTTTATATCACTGATTTTATTGCTGTAATCAATCCTGAAAACAAAACATGTCTGATATCTGCTATGATGCGCCAGCATCTTAATTACTATAAAAGACTAATTTCAAGTGACCGATACTACATTTTCATCATTAGCTTTAACGCCTGAACTTCTCGAGAATATTCAATCTTTAGAATATTCAAAAATGACACCAATTCAGGCACAAAGTATACCCGCTATTCTTGACGGGCAAGATGTGCTTGCACAGGCGAAGACCGGTAGTGGTAAGACAGCCGCCTTTGCGATTGGTTTATTACAGCAATTAGATGCTAGAAAATATATAACCCAAGCACTCGTATTATGCCCTACTCGCGAACTTGCAGATCAAGTCAGTAAAGAAATACGACGTTTGGCACGAGCTATCCCAAATACAAAAATATTAACCTTATGTGGTGGTAAACCTTTTGGGCCACAGCTTGCTTCACTCGAGCACCACCCACATATCGCTGTTGGTACGCCAGGTCGTATATTAAAACATTTATTAAAGGGCTCATTAAAACTTAGTAATGCTCGTATGCTTGTATTAGATGAAGCTGACCGTATGCTAGACATGGGGTTTCAGGATGACATGATGACAATTATTGACATGATGCCTCAGCAACGCCAGACCCTGTTATTTTCTGCAACCTACCCCGATGAAATTAAAGACATCAGTAATACTATACAAATCGATCCTGTCGATATTCGTGTAGAAGAAAGTCATGATGAAGTTAAAATTAAACAAATATTTTACGAAATTGAACAAGGTCAACGTGAACAAAGTTTAGTTGCTTTGCTACACCATTACCGACCTCAATCAACTGTTGTATTTTGTAACAGGAAGCATCAGTGTCAAGAACTTGCTGATGAACTTTGGCAACGTGGTTTTCATGCATTAGCATTACACGGTGATCTCGAGCAGAAACAACGCGATCAGGTACTTGTGCAGTTCTCAAACAAAAGTAGTTCTATTCTTATTGCTACGGATGTGGCAGCTAGAGGACTAGATATTAAAGATCTAGAAGCTGTTGTTAATTATGAATTATCACCTGATCCAGAAGTACATGTACATAGAATTGGTCGTACTGGGCGAGCAGGAAAAAGTGGGCTAGCACTGAGTCTCTTTATGGCTTCAGAATCCCCCAAGATTAATGCTATTGAAAAATATCAAAATATATCTGCCCGAATTGATCATCTTGCAACGCTAAAAGCACGAGAACACTTTAAGCTAATACCCACAATGGTGACATTATCAATTAATGGCGGCCGAAGAAACAAAATACGTGCGGGTGATTTATTAGGTGCGCTCACTGCCAATAAAATTATTGCTGGCAAACAAATTGGTAAAATTGATATATTTGAAACCATCACTTATGTTGCTGTTGAGCGTTCAGTCGCTAAACAAGCACTAAAAATACTCACTGAAGGAAAAATCAAAGCTAAGCGCTTTAAAGCAAGAAAATTAATTTAGTTTATAAGCTTAGTAAATATCACTCTGGTTAATAGAATATGCTGACGGGTAAAACTGAAGAAATATGTTCACCTATATTCTTAAAAACATCTTCACGGTAACAATTACTTCTATATAGCATACCAATACGGCGGTAAGGTTTCGGATCACTGAACTCGATATACTGAACCACATCCTTCTTAGTTACCTTTCTAGGAACAGCTAACTCCGGCATCAATGTCATTCCCATATCTTCACCAACCATGTGTCGTAATGTCTCAAGACTGGTGGCCTGAAATTGCGATCTCTCGCTCGCTCCTGCTAACTGACAAATATCTAATACATGCCCCCGAAGACAATGCCCTTCATCGAGTAACAACATGTCCGTATTATTAATATCACTTAGGCTAATTTGTTTTTTCTTCGCTAATTCTTTCTTATAGTGCAATGCTAAGCGAAATGGTTCTCTAAATAAATCGTACGCAGTAAATTGATGCTTATCGATAGGAAGAGCCAGAATAAGTAAATCCAGCTCGCCATGCTCTAATTTCTCCAGCAAGACATGTGTTTGATATTCATATAACCACAGCTTCAGACTCTTAAATGTTTTACTTAAACTAGGCATAATTAAAGGCAGTAAATAGGGTGCGATAGTCGGTATAATACCTACACGTAAATCACCACTCATCGGATCTTGATATGTTTGAGCGATATCTTTGATTAGCTTACTCTCAGATAGCACCTTACGAGCTTGTTCATAGATAGCCTTACCTACTTCAGTCATTTCAATATGACGATTATTACGGTCTACCAGTAGTACACCAAGCTCTTCTTCGAGCTTTTTTAATTGTCCACTTAATGTCGGCTGGCTAACGAAGCATCGAGCGGCAGCTTTGTGAAAATGCCTTTCTTCGGCAACTGCGATTAGGTATTCTAAGTCTCTTAATTTCATTGATGCCACGCCACACTGATAGATTTTACCTATCATGATAGTAGGTTTAAACGATTTTTACAATCGTGAAATATCGTGAATAATAGACTCATATTCAGAACAGATACAAAATTAAACAAACTAATGATAGGAGATTGAAAGTGGAAAATTTTGAAGGAAAAACTGTACCACAAGTAGTATTTAAGACTCGTCAAAATAATGAATTTGTTGATGTATCAACAGATGATATCTTTAAAGACAAGACAGTGGTTGTATTCTCGTTACCTGGCGCGTTCACACCAACATGTTCGTCAACGCATTTACCACGGTACAATGAACTAGCAAAAACGTTTAAAGAAAATGGTGTGGATGAAATTATTTGTATATCGGTAAACGATGCCTTTGTCATGGATGCGTGGAAAGAAAATCAAGAAGCAGAAAATATTACTTTAATGCCTGATGGCAATGGTCATTTCAGTGATGGCATGGGTATGTTGGTTGATAAATCTGACATTGGGTTTGGAATGCGCTCATGGCGTTACTCTATGTTAGTTAAAGATGGTGTCATTGAAAAACAATTTATTGAACCTGATGTGCCCGGTGACCCATTTGAAGTATCAGATGCAGATACAATGCTTAATTACATTAATCCCAATGCAAAGAAACCAGCAGCAATAAGCATGATTACACGCCCTGGTTGCCCTTTTTGTGCAAAGGCAAAAGAAATGCTTAAAAAAGAAGGAATGGATTTCGAAGAAATTACTTTAGGTAAGGATGCAAGTCTTCGTTCTGTTAGAGCAATGACTGGTTCAGAAATGGTACCACAGGTATTTATTGATGGTAATCATATCGGTGGTTCTGAAGAATTAGCGGCATACCTTAAAGAAAGTGCTGTTGCTTAATATTTTTTATGTATAGAAGGCTGGTTCAGTGATGAACCAGCCTTTTTTTAGTTATTAACCGATACCAGCAAGCAAATGGTCATGATAAAGTAAAGCAACATATACTTTTTAATAAAACGCTATGGCTCTACTCAAAAACCAGTCCTCACTATGGCCTAATGAACTTGCGGAAATCAGCCGTACAGAAATCAATAGGCTAGATAGCGAAAATAGTAGTCAATACGAAAAGCTACTTAGCAATGAATCAATTCCTTTATCTAGTGAAAATAAAGATTTACTACGAAGCTTATATATTCCCCTTTCAAATTGGTTATCGGAACAGAAGAAGACATTTACTTTAGGTATAAATGGTGCGCAAGGTTCTGGTAAAACTACCTTTTCCAAAATACTCAAACAAATACTTGTCAACTCATTCAAAAAATCTGTCGTCATCATCTCAATTGATGACCTGTATCTTACTAAAGCGGAACGGCTACAGTTAAGTCATACTATGCATCCCCTATTGGCAACTCGAGGAGTTCCTGGCACACATGATATTAAAAGAGGCCTTAAAATATTTAAGAAGCTTAAATCTAACGACAACTCCCCCATCCATATCCCCACTTTCAATAAAGCAAGTGATGATAGGAATAACTACCATAGCTGGAAAATTGTCACCGAAAAACCAGACATTATTCTATTTGAAGGATGGTGTGTTGGAGCAGTTGCAGAATCTGAAGCGACATTAAACATACCGATTAATAGCTTGGAAGAAAAAGAGGATAGTAGCGGTGAATGGAGACAATACGTCAATACTCAACTAAAGACTAACTACTCGGAACTGTTCTCTCAAATTGATGAACTAATTATGTTAAGAATTCCTCATTATAAAAAAATACTTGAATGGAGAACTTTACAAGAAAATAAACTTAAACAATCTACCCCAGAGAGTACTGGCATGAATGAAACTGAGATGCTGCGATTCATCATGCATTATGAACGAATTACGCGTAACACCTTAAAAGAAATGCCTGCTAGAGCAAAACTTGTTTTCGAAATAAATAGCGATCACTATATAACAAATACACTTTTTAACAACGAAGTGTTATCTAACTGAGCGATAGACCTCTCTGCGTTCCCGCTTACTCATCACCAACTGCCATAATTGTCCCTGTCGGCATCTAAAGTAACCGGCACAAGACAATAGATAGTATTTCCACATCCTATAAAATCGCTCATCATATTTTTTCTGTAGTTCAGGCCATGCCGCATCAAAATTATTCATCCATGCCATTAAGGTCTTATCATAATCCTGTCCAAAATTATGCCAGTCATCAATAATAAATTTATCTTCAACAACACTGGATATTTCTCCTGCCGAAGGTAACTTTCCATTTGGGAAGATATATTTATCTATCCATGGATCAAGTGACTTGGTTTTCCTATGATTGCCTATTGTATGCAGAAGAAATAAACCATCATCTTTTAACAACCTATGTGCATGTTTAAAGTAAGTAGGATAGTTTTTTTCCCCAACATGCTCAAACATACCTACTGAAACAATTTTATCAAATTGCCCCTCAATATCACGATAGTCTTTTAACAAAATATCGACAGGCAAGTCTTTACAGCGTTGCTTCGCTAACTGCTGTTGCTCTTTAGAAACAGTAATCCCGATTACTTCAACACCATAATTTTCTGCCGCATAACGAGCTAAACTACCCCAACCACAACCAATTTCAAGTAGCTTTTCTCCCGGCTGTAATTCTAATTTCCGACAAATAATTTCTAACTTATCAAGTTGCGCCTGCGCTAGCGTTTCTGCCTTTTCCCAATAACCACATGAATAGCTCATTGTTGGGTCAAGCATAAATTCAAAAACATCATTGCCAGTATCATAATGCTGCTCACCAACCTGAAAGGCTCGTTTGACTGACTGTAAATTAGAAAACTTATGACGTAATACCGCTGCTAACAAACGAAATCTTGCCCAACCGACAACCTTCTGATCAATATCAAAATGTATCAATCTTGAAAATAACTCATCGAGTGAATGAGCATCCCATAACCCATCAACATATGCTTCACCTAAGCCAAGTGAACCTTTCGAAAGAATTTTTTTATAGGTAGCACAATCATGGACTTGAATATCCCATGGTGAAGAGCCATTAAATACAACACCAGCTTCTTCAATAAGCTCAGATAAAATCGCAGGAGCCTTAGGCCGTGGGCACGATGAAGCCTGCCCATCCGCAAGACTCAAATTCCGTGTCTTTAACATAGCAGTATCCCTAGAAAATAAATTTTCTTTGAGAAGCAGAGAGAATTTAATAAACCGCCACTCACCCCATCGTAAATATATAAATAATTTTAAAATAATGAAACGGCTTCACACAAATTTTTTCTAACATTAAAGGCGATCTGTTTTAAGTATTTGATAATAACACTATAGTTTCATGGCATGTTTTTTTCGCGCTAAATGATGATATGGAATCAATCTAATTTAGCTATAAAGCACTAACGAATACTTGCAAAGAATTTTTTATTATTAAAAGGTAATTTAAACTCATGACATAATTGAATTTTAATAACTCTGAATAAGCTTAGCCAAATCCCCTGCTGCTCAAACTTACGTGAATCACTAATAACCTCCTTATCTAGAAATATAGGCTTAGTGATTAAAATTAGTTTTTCACCAAATATAAGATCTTCAAGGTTATCCACGCTGGGGAAACCATTCATTTCTAAAAACAATGATTTTCGAATAAATAATGCCTGATCACCATAAAATATACGTGTACACAAGCAACGAAAATTATGTAGCCATGAAACAACTTTTAACCCCCATGCATCACCTGAAAATTTGTGCCTAAATCCACCAGCCAAAGCTTGTTGTCGCTCTATCTCTATCAACGCATTATCAGGAAGTAATGCATCGGCATGTAAAAATAACAACCACTCACCTTTTGCTAATTCAGCACCTGCGTTCATTTGCCTAGCGCGACCTTGGCTCGCCGTAACAACACTTAAATTTTGATAGTTTTTAAGGTACTCAAACGTACCATCGTTACTACCGGCATCCGCAACAATTACTTCATAATCACCTGCTTGTTCAAATACACGTTCAAGCGTACTAGGTAGCGCCTTAACTTCATTCAAGGTTGGAATAATAATTGAAATCACTGAGCATTATCCGAGATGTCATTCAAAGACCAATCATATTCATCACCATCGAAGAACTTAACACCTTCTAGTTTTCTTGCTAATTCACTACTTGCATAATGTTGAATATGCTTAATGACATCTGATTCTTGTTCACCAAAATCTTTCTGGAACCAACTATAAATACTGGAGACAATTAATCCTTCTTCAGTAAACCGAACCGCACGTGGATGAGCTATATATTTTTTAGCCGCCACATTAAGGGCATGATCCATCGTTGCGGCTGAGTACGCCCGCACACTTAAATCAGGACAAGAGATTGAGGCACAATTTACCGCATAATGAATACGCGCATCTTTCCAAATAGGTCTTAAAATTCCATGCTCAATATCATTTAACGATATTTCTCTATTTTCTACTTTAATCAGTTTTTTTCCCCAAGGGCCATCAGAAAAAAAACCAGGGGAAATATCAATGTCACGTATCGTAGCCACAGGATAATTTTTCAATACAACATTAACAGTGACGGCATTATATAAATTAATCCAATAAGCAAGTTGTTCATCACGGTTAAACTCACTAATTGAAATTGCCTGCATCGAATCAATATAAGATCGTAATTTATTTTTATCCAACTCCGAAACGAGTGCATAAGCAATTCGATTTATACCATCACTACCCTGATTAATATTGTTTTTTAAAAAATGGTTCCATTTTGTGTGATCTATTTTTTGTGTAGATTGGTTGTTATGAGCCAACCACTCTTGTTGCAGTTTTGCTTCTGGCGCAAATAGTTGCTCTAACGCTCCCGCATTTACAACTAAGGGAAAAATAATAAGTGCTAAATATAATAATTTTCGGTGGCTAATTTGTAACATAGGCTGTTGTAACTCTTGTTTGATACCTGTTTAGTCCGCCAAACAAATAGTTAGTTCACAATAAAACTATGCAAGAATATCGATTCCAAATAATGCTTGTGAACGCTCTTGAGCATCCTGTGTTTCAATACTGAAATATGTTTGAAGTGCTTTTGTTGTTCTTGACCCATCTGTATCGATTTTTACGTAACTATAACGCTGATTTTGTCTGGCTAAGAGTTCTACATCAGCTGATTCCGTACGGCGGTTACGATTAGTAGGAATAGTAACTGATGGCTGACTTCGCTCATCTTGCGCGGCAACAGGTGCAACCGCCCGTTGCGGCGAATTCGTCGATAAGCGAGGTAAAGCTAAACCTGGGAGTGTACGAACCTGCATCCTTGTCCTTGTTCGGTATTTTTTATCAAAATGATTCTATCACCGCTTGTTAATTAATATCACTATAAAAACCATACTTAAACTATGGAATGAATCTCAATATTATCCAGATACTCTTAACACAAAGGTGTATATTCCAGATATTGCAATTATTTATAATTATGCGGTTGGAGACATTACGGAGGAGGTTTTCATGGCAACATCATCTAAGTCTGGTGGCAAAAAGAAGTCTGCCACAAAGAAAAAACCGATCAAATCAAATAAGAAAACAACCACCAAGCCCACTAAAAAAAGTCGCTCGAATAAGAAGGTTGGTTTGCCAGACAAGCAAAAAATGATACAGGAAGCGGCTTATTTCATTGCTCAACAGCGTGGTTTTGCACCTGGTAATGAAATTGAAGACTGGTTGGCTGCAGAAAGAAAAGTTAATAAACTAATATAAATCAGTAGGTTATTTTTATACCACCTTTTGACTGATTAATTATAAGTTTATTTGCTATTGACATAACTATAATTAATTCATATATTAGACAAATCTAATTTACTAATATGTGAGGTACCAGTATGTCTAATTTAATTAGCGGTTTTCCCCATGATGGCATTGTGACCATTAACCGAGTCATCATTAAACCTGAATACAGTGTTGATGATTTGCAGGAACGTGTCGCTATCCTCTGCGAAAATGTTAAAACTTACCACTCAGAGACAGGTTTTGTCGGTGGTATGGTTTGCCTCAACAGTGGCAATATCTCAAATGAAGGTAGCACCGTAGGTAAGGCGGTTGAAAGTGATCTGAAAGGCAAAGAAGCGCTCATTATTACCTTCTGGAAAACCTTTGCGGATCACGAAGCATCACACCGCAGTGATACTTTCCAACCTTTATTCCTAGAAGTGTTGGAATTATGTGAGAACGGCAATGAAGAAATTGCCTATGACATGCTTTGGTCTGGTGCAGCTTATGATCCGGAACAAGCTAAAAAAGCACAGGAAATGAAGCAAAAATACGCAATAGCTTAATTTTTTCCTGAAATACTTAAAACGGTGTATTGGTAACCAATACACCGTTTTTTATTGCATGTATTTCAGTAAAGCCCCAGAATACAGCCGCACTCATTTTAAGCGGATTTACCATGAATTTTGACGATCGTCCTGGCCCAATTAACGCCATTTGCATAATTTGGACCCTACTCATTGGCTACAGCCTTTTTAACCTTTCAAACGCTAACCTAACAGCAATGCCGGAATGGTTTAACATCTATTATCTTGCACTCAGTGTTGGCCAGCTCATTGCAATAATAGGTTATTGGCAAATGCGCAAATGGGGTGTATTGCTATTCAC
Organism: Gammaproteobacteria bacterium; assembly: GCA_027078075.1. Taxonomy (GTDB): domain Bacteria; phylum Pseudomonadota; class Gammaproteobacteria; order AKS1; family AKS1; genus Sulfuriflexus. The sequence goes on from JALTKP010000096.1 coordinate 20,151, forward strand.
AAGTATGATTGTCGTTGAACAAGCCACTTTAATTACTTTTGTCGGTTTCACACCACTCAGTCTATTCTTACCATTAATCGTACTGATGATTGGTATGGTGCATTATAACGAAATGCGCTAACCGGGAGGCCAAGTAAGATTACGTCCTGCTAGTACATGCATATGGATGTGGAAGACGGTTTGCCCCCCTGCCGCATTGCAATTCATCACAGTACGATAACCAGCTTCTGCAACGCCTTCCTGTTCAGCTATTTTTGCCGCAGCTAAGCTTAATTGACCTATAAGTTGTGCATCATCCTGATTAAGATCATTCAGTGTTGATATATGCCGCTTTGGGATCACCAAAACATGCATTGGTGCCTGTGGGCTAATATCTCTAAAAGCCAGTACATTGTCATCCTCGTAAACCGTGTCTGGTTTAATCTCACCAGAAACCATTTTGCAAAACAGGCAATCTGCCATCGGTAAAATCCTCATTATTATTCTCAACAGGTGACGTAAGCATAATCTTTCGTTATTATCCGCGCCACAATTTCCGTATGCCGAGATTTTTGCTTCATCATGACTTCAACACCTATAACTCGTATTGGTATTATTTCTGACACCCATGGTGTACTTGACCCACGCATTGCTGATGTTTTAGCTGAGTGTGATATCGCTATTCATGCCGGAGATATCATGGGGCAACATGTTTTAGAGCAAATAAAACCTCGTAGTGGGCAGGTTCTTGCTATCCGTGGCAATAATGACAATGAATTTATCTGGGATACAGCGGAACACCCAGCGTTAGAAAAGCTCGAACATGTTGGGCACCTAAAGTTACCGGGAGGTGATCTGGTGGTCGTACATGGACAT
>JALTKP010000097.1 GCA_027078075.1 Gammaproteobacteria bacterium
TTACACCAAATGACCCGAATATCATCATTGGTGATGAATATTCCGACTGGGCTTATTCCGCTGATTTTGCACAACGTTTTAAACTGGATAAGAACAAAGTGGAACAAATGTCGCCAGGATTATTGGCAGTTGAGTTTCGAGCGGAAGCAACAACTAACAAAGGTTTTTCTCATGCTTGTTATTTCAATATTTACATAGACGACTCACTATCCATTCAATATCCAGAGAATCGTAGTGCAGGGTATTTAAAAGACTTGCAACACATAAACCGGAGCATTCCTTATGAGAACAGGCAGGAGAAAGATAAAGCTGGTCAGCCTATTGAGTGGATGTATCATGCGGCCCTTTCACCGGTAATAATTAAAAAACCTTTTAAGTCTGAACTCGAATCAAGAATGGGCATTGACATCAGCTCATATCGTAGAAACGTCTTCAAAAAGATTTCATATATCTCCCTCAGAAAGATTAATTGTTCAGAAATATTGCCCTCGCAATATCCACTTCAGTTATTGTTAAGGAATAAGGGAATATTTAATTCAATCCCAGAATTAGAATTAAGTGACTTTATAAAGCTTCGACTTCCTGGCGAGTTACATCAACGAATTTGCCCATACATTGAAAAGATCTCATTCTTGTCATTAAACAAACTTCTAATCAACACACCTAATCTCATAAATTTATATAAGTTTACCAAAGAACAAATGAACAACTACCCTTTAGGGTGCAAATGAGGAAAGCAACATGCCTAGTCCATTAGAATTAGCAATATTAAGTGAAGATGTATACCATACGAAAACAAAATTAAATGGTAACTGGCACCGGCGGGATCAATCTAAACATTCGGGATCAGGTGGATTTTTTTATGCGCTTTACTCAAATACAGCTAAGAATAAAAAAGTAGTTGCTTTTAGAGGAACAGAACCGTCAGATTGGAAAGATATCATTGCAGATGCCCATATCATTTTAAGGAAATCCAATACACAGTTTACGAAAGCTATTGAGCAAGGATTGGCTTACGGCAACAACGTCACCTACACCGGCCACTCACTCGGCGGTGCTTTAGCAAAATATGTGGCCGCTTCTTTTGGCTACCAGGCCACCGCTTTCAATGCCCCTGGTATAAAAGGTTTAAATAGCCTTTCCAATATGCACAAAGACGCTAAGATTCACAATATAAATGCTGCATTTGATCCGGTGAGTAAATATGGCGAAACTTTTGGTATGGAAGAAACCATTCACGTCGGCAGCATTCCTGTAATACCCGATATTGTTGAGCCACTTGCTGTTGGTGCATCGGTATTAAGCACGCAAGGCTTAGCTACAGCTGCTATTGGGGGTTATTATTTAGT
>JALTKP010000098.1 GCA_027078075.1 Gammaproteobacteria bacterium
GTTGGCAGAGCCAGAAGCATGGTTATGGCGTTCAGCAAGCTGTTGAGAAGGCAATATCTCAGGTTGCGGATCATGATGTCAGTGTTATTTGTGCCGGTCGTACAGATACGGGTGTGCATGCTTTAGGGCAGGTTATTCACTTTGAAACCTCAGCCGATCGAAGTGACCGCTCGTGGGTATTAGGTATAAACGCAAATCTTCCTAAAGATGTATCAATACATTGGGCGAAGCCAGTGAGTGATGATTTTCATGCACGCTTCTCAGCTTTGAACCGTCGTTATCAATATATTATTTTGAATCAATTTTCTCGTCCTGCAATTTTATCAAAACGTGTAACTTGGCAAGGTAAGTCTCTTGATGTTGGGCTTATGTCTCAAGCAGCGATATCATTACTTGGTGAGCATGATTTTAGTTCTTATCGTGCAGTCGCTTGCCAAGCTAAAAGTCCAGTTCGTACAATCCATCAGCTTGATGTTATACAAAAAGATAAATTTATATGTATCAATATTTGTGCCAATGCATTTTTGCATCATATGGTAAGAAATATAGCCGGTGTGTTAATGACGATAGGGACAGGCGAGCAAGCGCCTAATTGGGCAGCAGAAGTATTGGCGCATAAAGATAGAAGATTAGGAGGGGTAACAGCTTCACCTGATGGTTTATATTTTATGAGCGTAAGTTATCCTGATAAATTTCAAATTCCTCAGCAGAATGGTACAGGCCTGATTATTTAGATTCTCTACATTGGCTGCAGTTAATGATGGTACCTAATTGTTTATCTCGGCCTGATGTAGTAACAACCCAGGGCCTAGCTTGCCAAGGAGGATCATGTCTCATATGTTGTGAGTGCCCACAGGATAGATCAGCAACCCAGTCATCAAATTCATCTTGATGAAAAGCAACAATACGAGACATAGTCATTTAAACTTAGCTGATTAGCCTTTTTTAGCAATATTATTATAACCGGTAAATTCCGGTTCTTTTCTTTCAAAGAGACGTGAGCGATTACGTCTCTCAGTTAATCGACGTTCAATTTTATCCCATAGTAAATTGCGCCAGTTTAAGCTGCGGCGATCATTGTTACCTGCGCGGTATTCAAATTCTCTGATAAGAACGGGTTTACCATTAAGGCGTTTGCCGTGTAATTTTTTTATTGCTTTTAATGCTAGTTTGTCAGATTCAATATTTACGTGGGCGTAATAGTAAATAGATGAATCAAACCTAATTTTTCTTAAAGAGAACTTAGCTTGTTTAGCATAACTACCCAAAAATTTTTGTAGCTCATGTTGCCGTGTTCCTGAACTAATATTACCAATAAAAAGTTCCATTTTCTTCCCCCTATTCTTTTTTCAGCATAACTGGAGGTGAGGCAGATGAAAAGACTTAATCGAGAGCTTCACCCATTGAGGATGCTTTTGTTGCGGTGATTAAGTTACAGGTTTCAGATTCTGTATCGTAGCAAATAACAACTTTACCATTACTAAGCTGTTGATGAACCTGAGAGATCATTGCTGAGCGAGTAATCTCCAATTCACCATAATCAGTGCCTTCTCGATCGATGAATTCCTCAATTAGAGCGGTTAAGGTTGTTTCTTGCAGCTGATCATAAGGAATAAGCATAATTTATTAAAATTTCGATTTAAGTGTGACGTGATCATAATCCGAATCACGGTGATAATACAATAATCTGATTAATCAATATGTTAGAGTGTCTAAAATAAAAACGGGCACCAGAAAGGTGCCCGTAGAAGGATACACGGGCTCAATGAGGAGGAGCTCGCATATCACACTTGCCGATACTAGGTGACTAGTATCTAAGGTCGAAAGTAGTATAGAAAACTAGTTGCTTGTGAGAAATAGCACATAAGGACTAGTTACTATTGGCTAGTGCAAGTTCATCTTTTAATCGTTCTAATAATAAGTTAAGCGCTTGATAATGGTGCAAAAGGAATAATAAATGAAGGTATTAATTGCTGATGATCATGCATTGATCCGTCAGGGTATGGTGCATGCGTTAAAAAACAATTCAATTGCTGAAACAATTGTAGAGGCGGATGATCGTGAAAGTGTTCTTTCTCAGTTAGAACAACATACAGATATAGATGTTGTCTTGCTCGATCTATTTATGCCGGGAGCTAAGGATTTTGATTTATTAATACATATTTGCAATAGCTATCCTGATATTCCCATTATTGTCGTATCAGCAGCAGAAGAACCAGAATATATGCGTAAGTCGATTGACTTGGGTGCGAGTGGTTTTATTCCAAAATCTGCACCGATGGAAATTATGTTAAGTGCAATTCAGTTGGTTCGAAGTGGTGGGACGTATATTCCTGCAGATATGATGCAAGCGAAATTAAATTCATCTCAAGCACGCCCTCCACAGCCTGCGGTTATGAATATGCAAGAAATTGAAGAAAATGAAATTGTAGTAAAAGCAGCAGAAAGTTTAACAAAGCGCCAACGCCAGGTGCTAGGTCTTATGGCGAAAGGACAAGCTAATAAAGAAATTGCCAGAGAGTTAGGCGTCTCAGAGCATACGGTTAAAATCCACGTAACAGCAATACTGCGTTTATTTAATGCATCAAATCGAACAGAAGTTGTTGTTAAAGCTCGTAATGCACGAGTTTTACCTGATATCTGATTTTGATATGAGAAGCTATTAGACCTATCTCAGATGATTCAACTACTTCATAAAAACATAAGGTTTGTGATAACAATATTCGTATTGTTTTTTTCGCTATGGTCTTATGCAGGAACATCAATAAGAATAACTATTTTATTAAGTGGTGAATCTCGCCTTTATTATGACGCGGTAGACGGTGTCACTGAAAAGTTAGATGGTGCTTCTGGGATGGAATATGTAGTTACAACTGTAAGAGATTTAAGTGACAATTCAATTGATGAGATTAAAACAAATTCTGATTATATTGTTGTTGTTGGAACAAAAGCATTACAAGCAGTAGCAACAAAAAAAATTCCTATTCCTACGTTAAATATATTAGTTTCAAAGCGAAGTTACCAAACCATTAGAAGGGGAAGAGAAAACGCCCCCAACATCTCTGTCATATATCTTGATCAACCTGCAGAACGTACTTTATTGTTAGCTAAATTAATATTGCAAGGCGGTGCAAATAAAATAGGTATGCTGTTTGGGCCGACATCAGCATCAGAGAAAAAAGATTATGTGTCGAATGCAAAAAAATTATCTTTACGGCTAATAGAAAGAGTAGAAAAAACAGATAAATCCTCACTAGATACAATTGAAGAATTAATAAAAAAATCTGATGCTTACATTGCCTTGTATGACCGAAAAGTATTAAACAGAAAAATTGCAAAATGGCTACTTTACATGGCCAATGTTTATCGAAAGCCAGTAATTGCGTATTCAAAATCATATGTTGAAGCAGGGGCGCTTGCGGCCGTTTACACAAAACCAATTGATGCAGGGCGAAGTGCCGCAGCATGGTTAGTGGAAAATATAAAGGCGGGACAACCTGTAAAGTGGGAAAGATACCCACAACGATTTACAGTGGATATAAACCGTAGGATTGCAACTAAGTTAAACTTATTGATCGATGACTCGGATGTTGTCAGTGCAAGAATAAAAGCTGCCGAGGTGAATAATGATTGATCTAAGGATATCTTCTTGGGGCATACGATTACGGGTGATTTTTTTGGCAATAATGCCTATTGTCATCGTAGCGAGCTTGCTCGGTTACTATACTATCGACAGTCGTACATCAGAAATCAGAGAAGGTCTAGAAGAACGAGGTAATTACTTGGCAAATAATATTGCACCCGCATTTGAATTTGGTGTAATAACAGGTAACGACAAAATTATTGGTAATATTATCAACGGTATTATAAAAGAAAAAGATATCGTTTATATGGGGGTGTTTAATAATACCGGTGATGTTATTTATGAAAAAGGTAAAACTGAAAATGCATCAAAAATAGATTCAGCTGTTGCTGATAAGAATGTCGCAATTTTTAGAGCCCCAATTTATCTTACAGGTATACGCCAGGATGCCCTAAATCAATTGCTGGAAGGTGAGCTTGAAGGCAATGAAAAAGAAATTATTGGCTGGGTCAGAGTTACGCTATCAACTGACTTATATGTTGAAAGAGAAAAAGTTGTTATTCAGAATACATTGATCATTATTATTGTTGGTCTTTTTGTTAGCTTGTTATTGGCATTATCTATAGGTAACTCGGTTATATTACCAATTAAGAAAATGATGGGATTTGTCACGCGGTTAAGAAAAGGAGAGTTGTCAGAGCGACTTGATGTTGATGAAGGTGGGGAAATAGGTCATTTGCAAGACGGCATAAATGTTATGGCAAATGAAATGGAGGCATCGCACGCAAAACTTGAATTGCGAGTTGAACAAGCAGTATGTGAAGTACAGAACGTCGTTGATACCTTGCAAAAGAAGAACATTGAACTGATTAATGCGCGGCGTGAAGCAATGCAGGCTAAAGATGCTAAGTCTGAGTTTCTTGCCAATATGAGTCATGAGATAAGGACACCACTTAATGCGGTAGTCGGTTTTAGTCGACAGTTGGCTAAACATGCAACAGATGATAAACAAATTGAATATACTCGGACAATTAGTCGGGCAGTTACTCAGCTGTTAACGGTAATTGATGATATTTTAGTTTTTTCTAAATTAGATTCAGGCAATATCGAAATAAAACCATCAGAATTTAGTGTGCGTGAATATCTTGAAGATACTATTTCTATGCTTAGCCCTGCTGCACAAGATAAAAATATTGAATTAGTATTGTTAATTGATTCAGATATGCCTGATATTATAAAGGCAGATCCATTACGGCTGACGCAAGTGCTAACTAACTTACTTAACAATGCGATTAAGTTTACGGATGAAGGTTCTATTATTTTACACGCACGGATGGATCCAGAAACAGACGATCAGTCAATTCTTATGTCAGTTATCGATACAGGTATTGGCATTAATGAAGTTGCACAGCAGAAATTATTTAGACCTTTCTACCAAGAGGACTCAAAAGCCACACGAAAAAGAGGTGGGACGGGTTTAGGCTTAATTATATCTAAGCAACTAATTGAAATGATGGGCGGTTCAGTGTCATTTAGCTCAGAGGTTGGTAAGGGGACAGTGTTTAATGTTTCTGTGCCGGTGGATATTATTAGTGAATATTCACCATTTACTATGGATTTACTGCCGTCCTCTGCTGTTTTCTTATTTGATCCGCATCATCATTCTCGCCGTTCATTGAGAAATAATTTATTGCAGATGAATGTGCCAACCTATAGTTATGGCAATATTGATTCCTTGCTTGATGGCTTGGCTACCAGTAAAGAAAAAATATTTCTAATTGTATCGATTCCTGCTGATATAGATTTAACAATATTACAAGAGATTTATATCAGGCCCATTCGAAAATTTTTTGCTGGTAACTTATTAGTGTTACTTAGTAGTAATGACGGAAGTGATGATTTTATCGAATGCGTTGATCAGCAAACACATGTTCTTATGAAGCCGCTGCGTGTTCGCACTCTAATGAAGGAAGTTGCAAATTGTTTTGATATTAAAATCACATCAATTGTAAATGAGGTTGTAGAGCAAACAGATACATTATTACTACAGTATAAAAATATAAAAGTGCTGGTAGCTGAAGACAATCAATTTAATCGACTTTATATTAATGATCTTCTTGATGGCTATGGTATCAAGGCTGATTGTGTCAATAATGGTAAAGATGCTATTAACGCTTGTTTGCAGACGCACTATGATATTGTTTTTATGGATTTACATATGCCGGATTTAGGTGGTGCTGAAGCAGTTTCTATTATTAGAAATATGGGTGGTACTGAAATTGGTATGCCAATAATAGCGATTACTGCAGATGTTTTTGCAAATGAAAATGATGCATTGATACATAAAGGTTTTACGGATTGTGTTTTCAAACCAATTGATGAGAAAAGATTAATAGCAACAATTATTGAAAATTGTTCTAAAAGTGTTGGAAATATAATTCGAGATGAAACGGATAATAATAAATCAATAACAAAGCTTTCGGATAAGTTACCTAAAGATCTCGTTGAGACACTAATAAATAATCTATGGACACATAGTCGTGAGTTAGATGATGATCTTTCTTCTGATGATTATGAAAAAGCCAGAAGTACGATTCATAAACTCTATGGTTTGATCTGTTATTTTGAATTAGAAAGCCTTAATTTAGCAGTGATAAAAATACAAGATGCCCTAAAAAGTGATTTAATAGAAGAAGCTCGATTCCATCATAGCGATTTAAAAGTGCTGATTGAAGATACAGTTAAAAAGTTGCGAGAGCTTAACGAAGTACCTGAAACCTAGAAATTTATATTGTTTGTCATAAATAATTAATATTTCTGTCATAGAGTGTTCATTGAATAAACTCATTCTCCTAATTGTGCACTGTTGCACAACTTATGGAGAACAGCATGAATTTATATATTAAAGAAATGACAGACAGTAGTGCTTTGCTGATTACTGATCATGGTAACGTTATAGCAACATTCGGTTGTATTGATGATGCAGTACAAGAATGTACAGATTGGCTGAGTGCAAACGATTGCTTTGCTGATCACATGGAATGCTATTTTATGGAATAGCATTCCTGTTTTTTAGCAGGTAAGTTATTGTAAAACAAGGTTACGTCCACCTAGAAACAATACCCAAACCAGCACGGTTAGCCAATGCATAATGGTTGGCACCCATAACGATCGTGAGAAAATGTAGCCGAGGCTACAGGTCATTCCTAATACAAACACAATCAACAAGAACCATGGATCGAGGAAAAAATTCTTCGCCCCAGGGTTAATGGTGAGTGCATTAAGAGGATGCCATAGCACAAAAATTATTGAGCTAATTAAACTTCGTTTTAAAATTACTTTTGTCCCCTTCAGGACAGTGTTATTGGGGATAATTAAGCCGCGAAAAATAATTTCTTCAAATAAGGAAGGAAAAAAGAACATGGCGAAGGGTAATATATAAATAATCTCAGATTTGAGTGAGACAAACTCCAATAAACCAGTGGATAGTCCTATTGTCATTGCGATGGTGGCAAACAGGATAAAAAGTCCGGTGGACAGTATTACTCGATGAATTGGTGCTGTTTTTAAACCTGCAACAAGGTTATTTCTTAGATAGTTACCCATAAGCTGGTTATCTCTTGATTAAATATATTATTATTTTTTTAGTGTTAGCGCGCATTTAAAGCCTATTCTAGCTATGGATTGAAAACAATATCTTATCTAAGTCACTATTTTATATATCAAAAGTATTGCTGTTCGGCTAGAATACTCCGATTTACAGGGTGTTAATGATGACAACACGAATTAAAATATGCGGTATTACTCGTCCTGAAGATGGCTTGCTCGCGGCAAATGCCGGTGCGGATGCAATTGGTTTAGTGTTTTACCCTAAATCGCCTCGTGCCGTCACCATTGAGCAAGCACGAGCTATTTGTGTTGTTTTACCGCCATTTGTGAGTGTTGTTGCACTTTTTGTCGATGCCGAGCATTTTGAAGTTGAAGATGTATTGGCAGATGTTCCTATCAATTTGCTACAATTTCATGGTTCTGAGACTCCCGCTCAGTGCGAGTCATTCAATAAACCCTATATCAAGGCTATCCGTATGAAGGATGATGCTGATTTAGTGGATGCCGTTGAGCAATACAGTACTGCTCAAGGGCTATTAGTGGATACCTATAATCCTAACGAAGCAGGTGGCACAGGTGAAGTTTTTGACTGGGATCGCGTGCCAGATGGGCTTGATACGCCTATAATCCTCGCCGGTGGACTAGAGCCAAGGAATGTGGCTTCAGCTATCCAACAAATGAACCCTTATGCGGTTGATGTCAGCAGCGGCGTTGAAGTGAGTAAGGGGATAAAAGATGCCGATAAAATTCGTGCATTTGTGACAGCGGTAAAAACCGCCCAATAATGAGTTAAGTGAAATGAGCCAGCAAGATAGCATTAATGATTTTATGAACATGCCAGATGACCGAGGGCATTTTGGTCCTTATGGTGGTCGTTTTATTTCTGAAACATTGATGGCAGCGATTGAAGAATTAACCGATGCCTATGAAAGCGCGAAGAAAGATCCAGAATTCCTCGCGGAATTTGATCATGACTTAAAGCACTATGTAGGACGACCTTCACCATTATATTTTGCCAAAAGTTGGACTGAGAAGTTAGGTGGCGCACAAATCTATATAAAGCGTGAAGACCTAAATCATACCGGCGCACATAAAGTAAACAACACTATCGGTCAGGCACTGTTAGCTAAACGCATGGGTAAGAAACGTGTGATTGCTGAAACAGGTGCAGGGCAGCACGGTGTTGCAACCGCAACAGTTGCCGCACGCTTTGGTATGGAGTGTGTTGTTTATATGGGCGCAGAAGATATTCAGCGTCAGGCATTGAATGTATATCGTATGAAGTTATTAGGCGCTACCGTTGTACCGGTAGAGTCTGGTTCAGCAACGCTTAAAGATGCACTCAACGAAGCCATGCGTGATTGGGTCACCAATGTTGATGATACCTTTTATATTATTGGTACCGTTGCTGGTCCTCATCCATATCCCGCGATGGTGCGAGACTTTCAATCTATTATCGGCCGCGAAGCACGTGAACAAATTATGGAACAAGCAGGGCGTTTACCTGATGCATTAGTGGCTTGTGTTGGTGGCGGTTCCAATGCGATAGGTTTGTTTTATCCTTTTTTGAATGATGCCGGCGTAAAGATCTATGGTGTTGAAGCCGCTGGTGATGGTATTGAAACAGCCAACCATGCAGCACCACTATGCGCTGGCCAACCGGGTGTACTGCATGGCAATCGCACTTATTTAATAGAAGATCCAAACGGCCAAATTATTGAAACGCATTCTATTTCAGCAGGGCTGGACTACCCCGGTGTTGGTCCTGAGCATGCGTGGTTAAAAGATGTTGGTCGTGCAGAATATGTGGCAATTAATGATGACGAAGCGCTAGCAGGTTTTCATGATGTGACGCGTATCGAAGGTATCTTACCGGCATTAGAGTCGAGTCATGCATTAGCATATGTTACCAAGCTCGCACCAACCATGAATAAAGATGAAATTATTATTGTGAATTTGTCAGGTCGGGGTGACAAAGATATTCATACTGTAGCCGCACGTGATGGGATTGAATTTTAATTATGAGCAGATTAGAAGCAAAATTTATTTCTCTGCGTAAAGCAGGACGAAAAGCCTTAATCCCCTATGTAACAGCAGGCGATCCAATTGCATCAGTAACCGTTCCATTAATGCATGACATGGTGAAAGCTGGTGCTGACGTTATTGAATTAGGTGTACCTTTTTCAGATCCAATGGCAGATGGGCCGGTTATTCAAAAAGCCAGTGAGCGCGCCTTAGTGCATAACACTAGCTTGCATGATGTGTTCGCAATGGTGAAAGAATTTCGTGAAGTGGATAACGAAACCCCTGTCGTATTAATGGGCTACTTGAATCCTATCGAAGTGATGGGTTACGCCAAGTTTGCTGAATTGGCTGCGAGTGCCGGTGTTGATGCTGCACTAACCGTTGATTTACCGCCAGAAGAAGGTGCTGAGTTTGTAGCTGAATTAGCAAAGTATCAGCTTGACCCGATCTTCCTGATTGCCCCAACTACAACGGAAGAGCGCATAGCAAAACTCTGCTCTGTAGCAAGTGGGTTTATTTACTATGTATCGGTTAAAGGCGTAACGGGTGCCGCAACGCTTGATACAGGCGCTGTAGCCGATAAAATGGCCGCAATTCGCCGTCATACTGAATTGCCAGTAGGGGTCGGTTTTGGTATTAAAGATGCTGCGTCAGCCAAGTCTATTGGCGCTGTTGCTGATGCTGTGGTGGTTGGTAGTGTGTTGGTAAAACAGGCTGATGCTCACCAAGATAATCCTGATGCGGTTTCTCCTGCTATTTGTGCTATTTTGAGCGAAATTAGGGGTGCATTGGATAGCCTTTAATTGGGTAGAGGCACGGTGCTAAAACTGCGCTATAATTAGACTCCTACCTGAACTAAATCAGGTAACACATTAATAAAGCTATAGAATATTATGAGTTGGTTTGAAAAATTACTTCCATCGAAGATAAGAACAGACAGTTCGAAGCGTAAGAGCGTTCCGGAAGGACTGTGGACGAAGTGTACCGCATGTAATGCTGTACTTTACCGTGCTGAACTTGAACGTAATGTAGATGTTTGTCCTAAGTGCGGACACCACATGCGTATTGGTGCACGTCGCCGTTTAGAAGCCTTTTTGGATGAAGAGCCTCGCGTTGAACTCGGAACAGAATTAGCACCGGTTGATGCGCTGAAATTTAAAGACAGCAAGAAATATAAAGATCGTATTTCTATTGCGCAAAAGAATACTGACGAAGACGATGCACTGGTTGTCATGAGTGGTCGTGTTAATGGCATTGCCTTAGTTGCATGTGCATTTGAATTCCGTTTCATGGGTGGTTCCATGGGCTCAGTGGTTGGTGAACGGTTTCGTCGTGCCGCAGAGTATTGTTTAGCCGAAGATATCCCTTTGATTTGTTTTTCAGCCAGTGGTGGTGCACGTATGCAAGAAGCATTGTTTTCCTTGATGCAGATGGCAAAAACCAGTGCTGCACTTGCGCGCATGTCTAAGCGAGGCATTCCTTTTATTTCAGTTATGACTGACCCAACCATGGGTGGTGTCTCAGCCAGTTTAGCTATGTTGGGTGATATCAATATTGCAGAACCAAAAGCCTTAATTGGTTTTGCTGGCCCTCGTGTTATTGAACAAACTGTGCGTGAAACCTTGCCAGAAGGTTTTCAGCGTAGTGAGTTTTTAATGGAACACGGTGTGATTGATATGATTGTGAAGCGTGGTGAGATGCGAGATAAAGTTAGTCAGATACTGGCAATGTTAACGCGCCAACCTGCTCCGCAAATCGACAAGGAAGAAACAGTCGATACAGAATCTGAATCTGCCTGAATTCGTCTAAATGAACACCTCGATCACATTACAGGTAGGCAAATGTGATAACACTAAATCTTTAACCGAGTGGCTTAGTTACTTAGAAACACTGCACCCGCAGGAAATTGAATTAGGCCTCGAGCGAATCCAAGCTGTTTTTCAACGTCAGAATTTATGCCAACTAGGCTATAAAGTGATTGTTGTCGCGGGCACCAATGGCAAAGGTTCTACCATTGCCATGCTCGAAAGCATCTTACTCAATGCCGGTTATAGTGTAGGCAGCTATACCTCTCCTCATCTTCATCATTATAATGAACGCGTCCGTATCGGTGGTATCGATACCGATGATGCCAGTTTGTGTCGCGCTCTTTCACGAGTTGAATACGCTCGCGGCAACACCTCTTTAAGTTATTTTGAATTTGGTACATTGGCTGCTTTTGATATTTTCTCTCGACATAAGCTTGATGTAGTTTTGTTGGAAGTGGGTTTAGGTGGTCGACTGGATGCGGTGAATATTATTGATGCGGACATTTCTGTCATTACCAGTATTGATATTGACCATGAAGATTGGCTTGGCAATGATCGAGAAAAAATTGGTTTTGAAAAAGCTGGCATTATGCGAGAAGGGCATACCACTATCTGTGGTGAACGCGACGTTCCTGAATCAATTCGTACTATGGCAAAACAAACAGGAGCCGAGTTACTTGTTCTTGGCGAAGATTTTGATATAAAACGACATGGTGACGAGTGGGATTGGATTGAGCACGGTAAACCTACAGTCACTGGTCTTGTTAAGCCTGCGCTAGGGGCTGGTTGCCAATACGATAATGCTGCGACTGCCGTGGCTGTGTTACAGCAGCTAATTGACTATCCGGTGGACAGTTTTGATATTGTTGAAGGCTTGGAGCTTGTAGAGTGTCCGGGGCGGTTTGAGCACTCTAATGATGAGATAAATTGTGTATTTGATGTGGCTCATAACCCTGCCAGTGCCGCAGTATTAGCTGAAACTTTATCTCAAGAACCAATATCCGGACAAACACGACTGGTTTTTGGTGTGATGGCAGATAAAGATATTCAGCAAATAGTCTCTTTTCTCTCAGAATCAGCCACACAATGGTATCTTGCCGCACCGAATATTCCCCGTGCTGCGGAACCTGCGATGGTGAAGGATGTCTGTATAAGTAACGGTATTTCCGCGGAAAAACTGGCTTGTTTCAGCTCTGTACAAGAAGCCTTTCTGCAAGCTAGGAAGGACAGTACAACAAATGATAGGGTTGTGGTCTGCGGTTCATTTTATACAGTAGCCGAAGCAATGGCTCAGCAGCTATAATGATGACAAATATGACAGGGTTAGCGTAAATGGAAGAAACCAATTTAAAAGTTCGTCTGGTTGGCGCCACAGTGTTGGTTTCATTGGCAGTGATTTTTATTCCAATGGTATTAGATGGGCGTGAATCGACTAATTCCGAGATTACAGAAACTAACATTCCTACTAAACCTGAACGGGGCTACATTTCTAAGGTTATTCCTTTAACGCCGGTTGTTACGGTTAAACCAGTAGAAAAGCCAAAGTTAGTGATAAAAAAAGGATTGGCTGCACAAGTTGCGCCTAAAATTGAACCTGCTAATAAGTCTGTGGGAAAAACGGCTAAGAAAGTTGTAGAAAAATCTAAGAAATCACTTAAAGTTGCATCAGCAAAATCAACTCCCAAGCCAGTCACTAAAAAGAATACGGTTCAAAAACTACGCGCTGGTTTAAGTGCTTGGGCAGTACAAATTGGAAGTTTCGGTTCAAAGAAAAATGCCTTTGCATTAAGAGATAAATTGCGCAAGAAAGGTTTTAAGGCATTTGTTGATACCGTTTATGTCAAAGATATTGCTAATTTCCGTGTTCGTGTTGGCCCAGAAATAAAACGGGAATCTGCAGAAACTTTGCGCAAGAAATTGGCCAGTATCTACAAAGGACGCACATTCATTGTTAAACACCCCTCTTAAGCCGTATTTATCGCATAATTTATTCTTCATCTGATGACGTGGCTCTGTTAGGATCTGCTGCACAATGACGGGGGCAGTATGATTGGTTTTAGGGCAGCTTAGTGATGGTTTGGGTTGATTACGCCATTATTATTATAATCACGCTTTCAGCACTGATTAGTGTACTGCGTGGATTTGTTAAAGAAGCCTTGTCACTGGTTGCTTGGATCTTAGCATTCTGGGTTGCTTTTACTTTTCATCAGAATCTTGCAACCGTTTTAACTGAATATATCGATACACCTTCACTTAGACTCATTAGTGCATTTGCGCTGCTGTTTGTTGTAACCCTTATTATTGCAGCAATTGTGAATAACCTTGTCGCGACACTGGTTAAAAAGACCGGACTAACTGGAACTGACCGCATGTTGGGAGTTATTTTCGGGATCGCGCGCGGCACCGTGATTGTGGCTATACTGGTACTCATGGCTGGGTTAACTCAATTACCGGCAGATCCATGGTGGCAAGATTCAATTTTTATAAAACATTTTCAAGAAATGGCAATTTGGTTGAAGGGCTTCCTACCGGAAGATATTGCAGCCAACTTCCATTACGCATGAGGCTAAAATAATGTGTGGCATTATTGGTGTTGTTGGCAGTAATACAGTTAACCAAACCCTCTACGATGGTTTGACTGTTTTGCAGCATCGCGGACAGGATGCTGCGGGTATTATTACGTGTCATAACGGGCGCTTACATTTGCGTAAGAGCAATGGCTTGGTGCGTGATGTGTTCCACACACGTCACATGCTTGAATTGCCGGGTGACATGGGAATTGGCCACGTTCGTTATCCCACGGCGGGTTGCGCCTCATCAGCAGAAGCACAGCCTTTCTATGTAAATTCTCCCTTTGGTATCAGTCTTGCGCATAATGGTAATTTGACCAATGCAGATGAACTCAAAGAAGAACTGTTCCGTGAAGATTTACGCCACATTAATACTGAATCTGATTCTGAAGTATTACTGAATATTTTTGCTCACGAGTTACAAGCGCTGGGTAAATTGCGCATCGACGAGAATGATATTTTTGAAGCGGTCGCGCGCGTGCATCAACGTGTCAGTGGTGGCTATGCTGTTGTGGCAATGATTACTGATTACGGCATTGTTGCTTTTCGTGATCCAAATGGTATTCGTCCATTAGTGTTTGGTAGTCGTCAAGCAGAGAATGGCCCAGAAAGTATGGTGGCATCTGAAAGTGTGGCGGTTGATGCACTGGGCTTTCAATTGATTCGTGATGTTGAACCAGGTGAAGCTGTCTTTATTGACACGAAAGGTGAACTCTATACACGTCAATGTGCACGTAATCCTGATCCTGCACCGTGTATTTTTGAGCATGTTTATTTTGCACGTCCTGATTCAATTATGGATGGGGTTTCTGTTTACAAAGCTCGTTTACGTATGGGAGATAACCTTTCTCGTAAGATTGAACGGATCTGGCCTGATCATGATATTGATGTAGTGATTCCGATTCCTGATACTAGCCGTACCTCTGCATTGCAGTTGGCAAATGAATTGGGTGTAAAGTATCGAGAAGGGTTTATTAAAAATCGCTATATCGGACGTACTTTTATTATGCCAGGGCAAAAGCAGCGTAAGAAATCTGTACGTCAAAAATTAAATGCGATTGATCTTGAGTTTCGCGACAAGAATGTTTTGTTGGTGGATGACTCAATTGTACGTGGCACTACCTCACAACAAATTATTCAAATGGCACGTGATGCTGGCGCGCGTAAAGTTTATTTTGCTTCAGCTGCGCCACCGGTTCGTTACCCGAACGTATACGGTATCGATATGCCAAGTGCTCAAGAGTTAATTGCGCACAACCGTACAGAGGATGAGATCGCTGAGGCGATTGGTGCAGATAGATTAATTTTCCAAGATTTAGATGATCTGATCGATGCAGTGCATCGTGGTAATACTTCTTTGACGAAATTTGATACGTCGGTCTTTAATGGTGTGTACGTTACTAAGGGTATTACACCGCTTTACCTTGAGCAGTTGGAATTATTGCGTTCTGATTCAGCTAAGGAAGGTACCGATGAAAAATCAGTTTCACTGGATATGCATAACACAGCTTAATCTTGACAGCGGGCTTATCACTGCCTAGACTTGCCACAGTTCAACCAAGCGCCGATTTGACTCAGATTGCGGGCGCTTAATAAATGCAGCTAAAGGGAGGGCAACCTGCTTTAGCGATCGTTGAGCAGGTTTTTTTGTGCCTGCTCGCTGGAAAACAGTTACCATGTATCCATTGAATTGGATGAGGAGGCAGGATGTCTGATAAAGACTACAAATTTAACACGCTAGCCGTGCGTGCAGGCCAAGTGCGTACCGCTGAGGGTGAACATTCTGAACCAATATTTACCACATCAAGCTATGTTTTTAACAGTGCAGCAGAAGCGGCAGCACGTTTTTCTGGTGATGAACCTGGTAATATTTATTCACGTTTTACCAATCCAACCGTTCGCACTTTTGAACAGCGATTAGCCGCGCTAGAAGGTGGCGAGCGTTGTGTTGCGACTTCATCAGGCATGGCGGCTATTTTAGCAACTTGTCTTGGTTTGCTAAAAGCAGGCGATCATATCGTTGCATCACAAAGTATTTTTGGCACAACCACGGTGATGTTTTCTCAACATCTTGCTAAGTTTGATATTGAAACAACGTTTGTTAGTTTGACGGACTTAGATGCTTGGAAAAATGCAATTCAAGATAATACGGTTTTTCTGTTTTTAGAAACCCCATCAAACCCTTTGGGTGAAGTGGCAGATATTCGTAAATTAGCAGATATCGCACATGAGCGTGATTGTTTGTTGGTGGTGGATAATTGTTTGTGCACCCCTGTGTTACAGCGACCTCTTGAACTAGGTGCAGATATCGTAATTCATTCAGCAACTAAGTTTTTAGACGGACAAGGCCGTTGCATGGGTGGTGCGGTCATTGGTAAAGAAGATGTGGTTGGCAAAGATATTTTCGGTGTTGTTCGTACCTGTGGACCGAGCATGAGTCCGTTTAATGCTTGGACTTTTTTGAAAGGACTTGAAACCTTGTCTGTACGCATGAAAGCACACTGTGAGAATGCACAGCAATTGGCCGAATGGTTACAAGCACAGCCAGCTGTGTCGCAGGTTTATTTTCCAGGGCTAAAAACGCATCCACAATATGAGATTGCACAATCTCAACAAAGTGGACCAGGTGCCGTATTGTCGTTTGAATTGAAAGGCGGTAAGGACGATGCATGGAAATTAATCGATGCAACTGAAATGGTTTCAATTACTGCAAATCTAGGTGATACCAAAACAACTATCACGCACCCTGCAACAACTACGCATGGACGTTTAACACCAGAGCAACGTGAAGATACAGGGATTTCAGATGGTTTGATCCGGATTGCTGTTGGGCTTGAAGACATCGAAGATTTGAAAGCCGATCTTGAACGTGGTCTTGCCAGGTTAATTTAGTTACACTAAAAACGTTTTAGAATAAGACTAAAATTAATAAAAATTTGCGGGAGGTAGTATGTTCGAAAATATTGACTTACAGGCAATGCTAAATACTTATGTGATTCCATGGGGGATCAATATTGTTTTTGCTGCATTGATTTATATTATCGGTCGTATGATTGCCAAGATAGTGGTTGGTATTGTTCGTAAAGTGTTAAATAAAGCGAACATGGATAATATTTTAATTGATTTTGTTTGCTCAATATTATCTACCGCCTTGTTGTTATTTATTATTATTGCGGCATTAGATCAATTAGGTGTTGATACAACATCATTAATTGCCTTATTGGGTGCTGCAGGCTTAGCAGTTGGCTTAGCACTACAAGGCTCGTTACAAAATTTTGCTTCGGGTGTAATGTTGATTGTGTTTCGCCCTTTTAGAACAGGTGATTTTGTTGAGGCAGGTGGTGTTTCTGGTACAGTTGAAAAAATCAGTATTTTTAGCACTATGATGCGAACTGGTGATAACCGCGAAATTATTGTTCCAAATGGCAGTATTTACGGTGGCACAATCACAAATTTTTCGGCTCGTGATACTCGACGTATCGATATGGTTTTCGGCATTGGTTATGACGATGACCTAAAAAAAGCACAGAGTATTTTACGTGAACTGGTTAATAGTGATGATCGTATTCTTAAAGATCCTGATACCTTGATCGCTGTTTCTGAATTGGCAGATAGCAGTGTTAACTTTGTTGTTCGTCCTTGGGTGAAAAGTAGTGATTACTGGGCAGTTAAGTTTGATTTGAACGAAAATGTTAAATTAGCTTTTGATGAGCAAGGCATTTCAATCCCTTACCCACAAATGGATGTTCATTCTAAGAAAGATTAATAATGGTGCTTTGTACTGTTTAAGAGGGGAAGGCATCTGCCTTCCCTTTTTTCGTCTTACTAACACTCTTAAACACTGTATATTAGTCAAAATTTTCTAAGGACGAGAATTTTGTGTACTAACAGCAGCCCGTATATTAGAATACTCTAATATATAAAATGATGGTGTAATGGAATGACAAAGCAACTAACGAATGAAGACTCTGTATTAAGCTCATATAAGAACGCTTCTCATATTGTTTCTGGTGGTGGCTATGAGGCTAGCGTAAATGGTATTGAGTTACATTCAAACTTCCAACCCATTTATAGTTTATCGCACCGAAAACCGATTGGTTATGAAGGGCTGTTAAGAGGTATAGACGTTGAGAGTAAATCTATTTCGCGCTCTGAAATATTTAACACCTTACGTAGTAAAGAAGACGTTATTGAGCTAGATAGGCTTAGTTGTTATTTGCATATAAAGAATTATGTAAGACAGACAGATGAACTAAATTGGTTATTTTTAAATGTTCATCCTGTGGTGTTAATGAATGGTAAACAGAACGGTTCATATATCGAAGCATTATTTAATGATAATGATATTAAGCCTGAGAATATTGTTATCGAGATCCTTGAAGAATCGGTTGATGATAAAGATAAACTAAATGAAGCTATCGAATATTACCGAGAGTTAGGTTGTCTTATAGCAATCGATGATTTTGGTAAAGGCAATTCTAACTTTGATCGTGTATTGGAAATTAAGCCAGACATTGTTAAGTTTGATAAATCGATTATTAAAGATATTAAATATAATAGTGTTGCTAACCGAATGTTACCTAATTTAGTTTCGCTAATTCATGAATGCGGAAGTTTAGTTTTACTTGAAGGCATTGAAGAAGAAGAGCAAGCACTAAGAGCAGTCGATTCGGGTGCTGATTTTGTTCAAGGCTACTATTTAGCAAAACCTAATCGAGATTTATTAATTGATATCACCAGCGATGCTGTCGGTGAAGGTGGAATGGACCTATCTCACTTGTGTTCAGCGTATCAAAGCAGAGTGACCCAGCGAGAAGAAAGTTCAACACGAAAATTGAATACTTATATTGTTGCCTTTAATGGCATATCAGATGCAATTAAGAGTGGGCAACCAGTTGAGAAAGTTATTAAGGACTTACTACAACTTTCAGGTGTAGAGCGTTGCTATATGCTTAATCGAAAAGGACATCAGCTAGGTAATAACTATTTTCCAGAAGACCATGCCGAACTATTTCCTGAGCGTTTTGTTGTTCTAGAAGAACAAACTTGCGCCTCATGGTTTAGACGACCTTATTTCCGACGCGCTATTAGCGAGTCAGGTGAGGTTCATATAAGTCGGCCTTATTTATCAATGACAGCAGGTATTGTTTGTATCACCTTATCAATTATGGTCAAAGATCAAGATGGTAATAATATTGTGTTGTGTTGTGATATAGATTGGACTGACAGATAGCAGACAGCCTAGTCTGAGATGAGGTATGATTCGGTCTATGCCGAACCTCTTTGATATTGCTGAGCAGTGTTTAATTGCCTCTGAACCGGATGCAAAGTGTTTGCAAACGGATGCTGCTTCAGCTGCTTGGCTTGCAGGTGATTTAACGACTGATAGTCAGTCTGCCCCCACACCAATCGGTGAACCAGGGCGGCCAGCTAAGCCTGAATTAGTACTCCCCAAAGATCTGCGTCAACGTAAAACGGGCAATAAGCAGGGCCATGCGGCTTTAATTCACTCTATTACTCATATTGAATTTAATGCCATTAATCTTGCCTGGGATGCGGTGTATCGGTTTCGTGATATGCCGGAACAATTTTATGCAGACTGGATAAAAGTTGCTCGTGAAGAGGCCTATCATTTTGGTTTGCTACGTGACCATTTGCGTACACTTGGTTATGATTATGGTGATTTCCCTGCTCATAATGGCTTGTGGGAAATGGCTCAACAAACCGCTCATGATGGAATGGTCAGAATGGCACTGGTGCCACGCGTACTCGAAGCACGTGGTTTGGACGTGACGCCAGGCATGATTAAACGCTTGAAACAACAGGGCGATTTTCGTGCGGTCGAAATTCTTGATATTATTTTGGCGGATGAAATAGGCCATGTGGAAGTTGGAACGCGTTGGTTTCGTTATTTCTGCCAGCAGCGAGAACTAGACCCAGAAGCAGTATTTGCTGAGTTAATTGAAAAGTATATGAAAGGTGCAGTTAGAGGGCCTTTCCACTATGCTGCTCGTGAGCAGGCGGGTTTTACCGCATCTGAAATGAGTATGCTGGAAAAATTGTAGAGGATATAAAGTGAAGAAGTTGATTAGTTTGTTTTTTGTTGTGGTTTTATTGTCTGCTTGTGATGAGACGCCATCGAAAGTAAAAGAAATTGCGACACCAATGTCTGCTGCACCTACTGCTATTGATGTTGCGAAAGAATTAAAGGCTAAGGTTGTCGTAACACCTGTATCGATACGTTTACTTTATAAAATCGAAGAACCCAATATAGATCCTTACGAATCAAGAATTATTATTACTAATAAATATATTCGTTTGGATGATAATAATGACGGTAATGATTTTGTTCTTGTTGATAGAGCAAAACAAATTGTTTATAGCGTCTCTGATGAGAATGATGCGATTTTAGTGGTTAAGCATCAAGACGTAACTATTAAGTCACCAGTAGAAATGAATCAAGAAACAGTACGCACACCGGAGAAAGGTTCACCTAAAATTGATGGTCGAGATTTAGTTCATTATGTTTTTAAAATTAATGGACAGGCATGTCAGGATGCAATGATTGCAGAAGGGCTTATGCAAGATGCAACCGATGCAATTTCAGAGTACCGTCGTATTTTAGCAGGACAACATGCAAAAACACTTAATATTACACCGGCAGATTTACGTAACACTTGCGATATGGCAATAAATATTTTCTTGCCTGATCAATATCTACAGTTTGGTTTACCAATTCATGAACGTGATCATACTGGCTATCAACGTAGTCTGATTGATTTTGATGATGCTTATGAACCTAAAGCTGCGTTATTCATTTTGCCTAAGGAATATGATCAATTCTCTATTGATGAATTACAAGTGCCTGCAGTTGAAGCTCCAGTGGCAGAGGCGCCATTAAAAGCGAGTTAGCTCACAACCTGATTCGTCACAACGTAGAACGCTGCCTTTACTATTCCAGTCGCCTAAGACAATACGTTTGGCTTTTTGTCTATCAATCACCAGTGGGTGAATCGCGGGGCGATGAGTATGGCCGTGAATGAGTTGTAGAACACCATGCTCTCGCATGGCTTCGATAACCGCATCCTGATTAACGTCCATGATTGCATCAGGCGCATCTTTAAGGTGTTTGCGACTCATACTTCGATATTCTTGCGCTTGTTTAATTCGGTCTTCTAATGGCTGATTAAGAAAACGAGACTTCCAGTCAGTACTGCGTAATAA
>JALTKP010000099.1 GCA_027078075.1 Gammaproteobacteria bacterium
CCGTTAATTGTCGTGAGTAAACGAATTAAGGTAATGGCAGAACAATTAGGATTTTCAGCCAGTGTTATTGTTGCAAATGAACCGGATAATAATGGTTTGGTAAAAACTATTCAGCAATGGCATTGCATGAGTATTGGTGGAGATAATAAATGAGTGAAGAAGAAAAAACGCAACAACCTGCTGAGGTTGAAGAAGTTGAATCAGAAGCAGAAATGGTTGAAGAGGTGGCAAAAGAGAAATCCGGCTTCCCTATTCTCGCTATTGTTGTAGTCATCAGTTTAATATTGGCAATTGCTGCCGCCGCAGGCGTGGGTGTAAGTTGGTTTAAGAATGAACAGCAATTACTTAACCAGACACAATCTATTAATTCACTCAAAAATAAAATTGATGCGCTGCAGCAGGCGCAACAGGTTAATAAAAATATCTCTGCGACAATGCAAGCGTCATTGAATAAACAGCAGCAAGAAATTTCAAAGCAGCTAGAAAAAATCACTGAAAAGCTAGGCCGTAATCGACATGATTGGGCAGTATCAGAAATTCGTTATACCTTAAGACAAGCCAACATGCGGTTGCAGTTGTTTAAAGATAAAACAACTGCCCTAGTCGCATTGCAGTTAGCAGATTCACAGTTAGCAAAACTTGGCGATCCAGCGTTGTATAAATTACGTGGTGTGGTGAATAAAGAAATAGCCGCACTAAGAGTGGTAAAAGAAATTGATCTTGAAGGTATCAGTTTAAGACTTACCGCACTAACAGAGCAGGTAAAAAACCTTGAAGTCAGTGTGACACAGCGTAGCAAACAAAATAAGCCAGCAAATATTCCTTTGGTAAGTGATGCCGGTAATTTAGAGCAATGGCAAAAACACGCTGATGCAATCTGGGAAGAGTTAAAAACACTGGTCACAATAAGACGTACAGATAAAAAGATTTTGCCATTGTTAAGTGAGCAAGAATCAAAACAACTTAGACAAGCCTTAAGTTTAAAAATAGAAATAGCACGTTTGGCACTGTTACAACAAAATACAACGCTATTCCGTTCTAGCTTACAGGCGGCAACAAATTGGCTTAAAGAATATTTTAATGCGGATCAATCGGCCGTTATGTCGATCACTAAAGAATTAAATAATTTAATGAGCGTGCAACTAGAACCGGTTTACCCTGATATAAGCGGCTCTTTATCCATGTTGGAACAGTCGCAAGTGGGTAGTGCAGTTAAAGTAAGACCAGTAGCTGTTAAGAAAATAGAAAAGAAGCCAGCACCTAAGCCAAAATTAAAATCAAAGCCAAAAACTGAAAAGCCAGTGCCTAAGAAAAAAACCGAGAAATCGCCAGCTAGCAAAGAGAAGCAAGCACAATGAGTTGGTTGGTTAAAGTACTGTTAATTATTGTTGCTGCGGTTGTTTTAAGCCTGCTGGCGATTGAAGATACTGGCTACGTTTTAATTTCACGTAGCCCTTGGGTGATTGAATTAAGTTTAACCTTCTTTGTTGTCATCACCGTTGGTGGTTTTGTATTGCTCTATGCTGTAATAAGATTTATTTCAAACACATGGCATGTGGGCGAGCGAATTCGTGAGTGGCAATCACAGCGACGCCAGAAATTATCGCGCCAAAGTCTTAACCAAGGTTTACTTGAACTGGCACAACGTAATTGGAAGAAATCAGAAAAATTATTATTAAAGCATGTTGATGACAGTGAGTCGCCATTACTAAATTATCTGGCAGCGGCGAGTGCGGCGCAGGAACAAGGTGGCGATAAACGTCGTGATGATTATCTTGCTCTAGCACATGACAGCATGCCTGGCGCAGATGTAGCAGTAGGTTTAACACAAGCAGATTTACAATTACGTCATGGGCAATTGGAACAAGCGTTAGCAACCTTAATGCATTGCCGAACCATTGCGCCTAAACATCCGCATGTTTTGAAATTATTACTGAAGCTATATAGTGAATTACAAGACTGGGATAAGCTGTATGAATTATTACCGGTTGTGCGTAAAAAGAAATTATTGTCAGATGATGAACAAATAAAATTAGAATCAACAGTTTTTGCTGAGCTAATAAAACGCACAACTTCTATTGGTGACATTAAGAAATGTTGGTCCGAAGCGCCGAAGTCAGTACGGGAAAATAGTGTCTTACTAGAACAGTATTTAACTAAATTACTTTCACACGGTGACGATGATGAAGTTGTTGAAATATTACACAAGCAGCTTGCTAAAAACTGGGATAGTCGTTTAGTACATTTATACGCGCAGGCACAAGCAAGTGATAAAGCTAAGCAATTGGCGTGGGCTGAGCAGTGGCAAATACAGCACAGTGATGATCATGTTTTATTAGATGCCTTGGCGCGCCTTGCTGTGCGCAATGAACTTTGGGGTAAGGCACGTGCTTGGTTTGAAGCTAGTTTAGGTGTTTTACCAACGGCAACTACCTACCGCGCACTTGGTGAACTATTAGAACAACTTGAAGAACCGCAACAGGCAGCTGACTGTTACCGTAAAGGTTTGATGTTGCTAGAACACTAGGCGGTTACTTTTTATCGCGTGCGTATTCAAACGAATCTGAAAAATAGTGCTCAGGCGATAAGCCGTGGGTGCGGAAACTATCGAAACCGGCATTGACCATTTGTGGTGGGCCACCAGCGTAAATATCAAACGATGATAAATCATCAAAGTCCGCCATAATTGCATCATGAACAAAACCGGTTCTGCCCTGCCAGTTATCATCATCTGCCGAATCAGAAAGTACCGGAATAAATTTAATGTGAGGGTGTTGCTTAGCCCATTGTTGAGCTAATTCGTGATCGTAAAGATCGCGTAAAGCGCGCGCTCCCCAATACAAATGAATTGGGCGTTTAGAACCAATATGTATACTGTGTTCAATTAAACCTTTTACAGGTGCAAAGCCGGTTCCACCTGCCATGAAGATAAGCGGGCGATCGGTGTCTTCGCGTAAATAAAATGTACCCAGTGGCCCTTCAATTCTGAGCATGGCTTTTTCGGGCATATTGCCAAAGGCATATTCAGCAAACTCGCCACCTTCAACATAGCGAACGTGTAACTCAATATGATCACCATCATGTGGTGCATTGGCGATTGAATAACTGCGGCGATGCCCGTCTTTTAAAATGAAGTCGATATACTGTCCGGCAAGAAAATTGAATTTAATTTTACCCGGCAATGTTAGAATGATGCGCATGACATCGTGACTGAGTTGTTCGTTAGACGAAACGCGGCAAGGCATTTTGCGGATTGAAATACCGGCTATCGCATCAGCAATATTGGCTTCCAGTCGTAAATCACTAGTAGGGTGAGCCTGACAAAGTAGTGCCAGCCCTTCTTGAACATCGGCATCAGAAAGTGCTTCGGGACGATCGTCAGGATATTGGACCGAACCGTCTAATAGTCTAGCCTTACAAGCGCCACAAAGACCATCGCGGCAGCTATAGGCGAGCGGAATATCCTGACGCATCGCAGCATCAAGTACGGATTCGTCATCACTGACGTCAAATGTGGTTCCCTCGGGTTCGACAATAACTGAGAATTTCATAACAATGTTTACTTAAGTTCCGAATAAGCCTGACTGAAATGCTCGGAATTATCCCTGATTTTGAGAGTGAAGTGAAACAAATGCATGCAATAACAATTATTGGCTGTGGTGATATCGGTCAACGAGTAGCAAAACGCTGTCTGCAGCAGAGTAAACCCGTGCGAGGCATGGTGTTGAGTGATAAATCAGCTGAAATGCTGCGGCAGCAGGCAATTATCCCTATTCAGGCTAATTTAGACGATGCAGAGACACTCAAAGACACTTCATATAGGGCAAATAGCGTTTTTTACTTTGCAGCCCCACCTCGACTAGGTAATCAGGATATGCGTATGACAAATTGGCTGGCAAGCATTGATAGCCATGATTTGCCTGATAAGGTTATTTTGATCAGCACAACAGCAGTTTACGGTGATACCGGTGGTAATTGGATAACCGAACAATCCGATACCAGCCCTACGACTGATCGTGGCAAGCGCCGGCTTGATGCCGAGAGGCAATTACTCGCATGGGGGCAATTGAATTCAATTGATGTCGTTATTCTACGTGTGCCAGGTATCTATGGGCCAGGTCGATTACCACGTGAGCGACTTGAAAAAGCCTTACCGATTTTGAATGAATCAGAATGTGGCTATACCAACCGAATTCATTCTGAAGACTTGGCAATGATTTGTATGGCAGCAGCAGACAAAGCCAATGGTGGTGATATCTTTAATGTGTCTGATGGTAGCCCGGGCACAATGACAGACTGGTTTAATCAAGTCGCTGATTTTTTGTCTTTACCAAGACCACCACAAATATCAATGCAACAGGCGGAACAAGAGATGTCGGCTGGCATGTTGTCGTATTTAAAAGAATCTCGGCGGATTGATAATTCAAAGTTATTAAAAGAATTACAGGTAAAACTAAAATACCCAACAATTAAGCAAGGCATTCCGGCTAGTTAGTCTGAGAAATAATCTTTAATCCAGTCATACAATAATTGACTGGTTACTTTCTCAAAGGGAAATTGTTTAAATTCGTCACTGGGATCTTTATCTTTAAAACAGAATTGATAGTTCACTATGTCTGGTTGTTGGTCGTGCAAAATAATAATAATGCGCTTACCTGTTTTCAGACAATCAATTGTCATTGCATCAGCAGGTACACCAATATCCCGCATCTTTTGGTTGACACCAACAACTGGGTTGATATCACTAAAATCCTTTTGAATACGCGTATGTGCTTCAGTGATACTGTCACATAATATTTTCAAGTTTTTTTCAGTCAATGCGGTTTTATTTCCTTTGAGAATTATCGAGCAGCATGTTATGCGGCTAAGAACTTTCTTTTTTGTCGTTTTACCAGTGTTTGTAACTTGCGAAGATCGTAGTCTGATAAATCCAGTGCTGACTGTACCCATAGTTCAATATTGAGAACCAGTTGATCGTAAATATTGTGAAATTGCTGAATCTTTAATTGACGCAATGCCTGATTAGCCGTGTCATTAAGTAATCTAGTTTTAATGAACTTAACCGTTTCAAGTTCAGCTTCATTGGCATCAGCAAGACTATAAATGGCACCTTTTTGAGCAAGTTCATCAGCAGAATAGCGCTTACCAGTACAAACAGCACGATCAGCCTCGGTGCTTCCTACCAGCCTTGATAGTAGTGTAAATCCACCCATACCAGGAAATAGACCAAATAAGGTTTCTGGAAAAGAAAAATGCGTATCATGTTCGGCAATGATGTACTGACAAGCTAAGGCAGTTTCAAAACCGCCACCGAGTGCATCACCGGAAATACATGCAATAGTAGTAACATTGCGCTCACCACCATAAATTGCCCAATAGATAAGATCGATACATTTAGTGGCATACTCCATGAGTTTTACACGGTCACGTTGCTGAACAAGTTCAGAAAAATACAGTAGATCACCACCAGTATTGAAAATATCAGGATGTTCAGATTTAACGACGAGGTATTTAATAGGCGTAGTTTGATCTTTATACGGTGAGCCATATTGATCAATGGTATACAGGAGATCCAATAGCTCCTGTAACATGGTGAGCGTGAAACACTGCCGGTAGCTTGGCTTCATGCTAACCCAAAGTGTTTGATCTTCAGGAGTGTAGGTAACAACAAGCTCTTTGTAATCCATGACGTTCTCCTTGGGCAGAATTAACCTTAACAAGTACGCGTTAGTCTTTCATAAAAAAGGGGAAAACAAAATAAACCTTACATTGAAGATGGTATAAGGAGGTTTGAGAATGAAGGAAGAACCATGCTTTTGGGCCGAAATCATAAGATTTGAGTCGTTTTATGGGCTAATAATCATTTTGATATTTTAGCAAAAAAGCAGGTTATTAAAGTGAAGCTATCGTAATGCGGGTCAACTGGAGTGCTTTTAGATAATCCTACTGGTATTAGTTTAGCGATGAAATATGGTCAATTATCTTGTCTTGAGTATGAATAAGATGATCAATCATTTCGTTATCTTTGCGTAGATCACCAACTGTTTCAATTAAACCCGCTTGTATAGCTTGAAATAATTTAATTGCATCAGCTTTTTCAATTTCTCCATCGCTTAATTTACACATCCAAACGTCGGCACCGGTAGCAGAAATTTCTATCATTCGGTCAAAGGTTAAGGTTTCATTTATAAAATAATTTCGAATTAATGAATCACCACCTTCCAGTATTAATGACACAGTTAAAAGCGCTTCATTGACTTCACCGAGAGTATCTTCAGCTGCTGAAGTATAGATTGGCTTAATAGATTCTAATAAGCCTGACCATTCACTATTATCTTTTCCACACACCATTATTGCTGCCATCGGTGTCGTTACTAATAGTTTATAGCTGGGAGTGTTCATTCTGTCTGTGTTTATTTCAATACTATTGTCTTCCATCTTGCCCTTCTTTTATCTATAAATAGTGGAGTTAAAAAGCGTGTGAATTAAGCAATACTTCGTTTGCTATTTAACCAACGTGTGAGTGATTTCCATTGATCTAAATCTTGTTGTACGGATGAAGGCGCCATTTCAAATAGACTAACGCCACGTTCTGCAGCGCGGATATAGTTTTGTGTGTCGCGTAAAGTAGCGATGCGCGGTATTTTTAAGCGTTTCAGAAATTTTTCGAGTGCGTGGAAAATTAGCGTATTTTCTTTTACACGGTTAGCAACAACAGCAAGCTTTACTTCGTCGCGGTTAACTTTGCCAACCAGAAGTAATTCCTGAATGAAGTGTGCTGCTGCACGCATATCGATGGGTGAGGGCAATACAGGAATCACCAGTGATTCTGCACGGCGAACTAAGGTAGTCAGAGTTTTACCATGTACTGCCGCTGGTACATCAAGAATTAAAATATCAATATTGCGAGGGGAGCGGAATGTGCCATCAGCTGCATCTATGCCAATAATTTCAGGTCGATTTTCAGGGCGGACTTTTAGCCAGTCGAGGCTGGAACCTTGTGGGTCAAAGTCAGCAATGGCAACCGTATTGCCTTTATTGGCGTAGAAACCAGCTAGGTTGGTAGCAAGTGTGGTTTTACCGCAGCCACCTTTGGCATTTATGACCATGATTGTGCGCATGGCGAGCTCCTGATTATTATTTTTTACTTATACAAAAGATCGACAAAGAGTGTAACCCAGAGCGTTCGTTAGTTAAACGCTCAGGCAGAGTGAATGATTACTGCGCTGAGATGTCAGTCTCAGTTTTGGCGGTCTGACGCGCTAATACGGCTTTTTTGTTGCGGCTAGCTAGTTTATTAATCAGTTTATCAATGCCACCACGTCTTATTTCACTCGCGAATGAGCTGCGATAAGTGGTTGCAAGGCTAATACCTTCAACAGAAAGGTCGTAAATCATCCAGTTAGAATCTTTAAGATAGAGGCTGTAGTTTACGGATACTGGTGGTCTATTAGCCAGCTTGATTTCCATTCGCACTGTAACATCTTCAGGATCGGTATTTCTGAAAGGCAGATAGCTGACATTATCAGCATGTGAAATAATTTGATCAGAAAATTCAACCATGGCTGTAACGTAGGTACGTACAAGAAAATCACGAAACTCAACGCTAAAGCGTTCACGCTGTTCTTGATTGGCGCGGCGCCAATATTTACCAAGTACAAGCTGTCCAATACGATGAAAATCGATATGTGGCAGGACAATGTCTTCCACTAAGCCATAGGCAATATTGGCATCTTTCTTAATATCACCGTTATGAGCTTTCAGCTCACCTAGTAGCTTTACTGTGTTAGTGACAACAAGATCTTGGGCGGCTGAAGATTCAGCACTACTTGCACTAACAGGAATGAAAAACGAGCTTAAAGCCAGTAATAGGCTGATATAAAATGATTTATTATTAATTTGATACATGGCTACCATCACAGTTAAATAGAGATCCTTTCTATTTGTCCATTATACCAATATTTAGTTCAGACCAAAGTGCATCAACGCGTTTTTTTACTGATTCATCCATATTAATTGAGGTGCCCCACTCTCGGTCAGTTTCACCTGGCCATTTGTTAGTGGCATCAAAACCCATTTTTGAGCCCAAACCGGATACAGGTGAGGCAAAGTCCAGATAATCAATAGGGGTGTTTTCAACAATAGTGGTATCTCGGGCTGGATCCATGCGGGTTGTCATTGCCCAAATAACATCATTCCAGTCACGCACGTTGACATCATCGTCGGTGACAATAATAAATTTGGTGTACATAAACTGGCGTAAGAACGACCAAACGCCAAACATGACTCGTTTGGCATGACCGGCATATTGTTTTTTCATACTCACGCAAGCCATGCGGTAAGAGCAGCCCTCGGGTGGCAGATAGAAATCAACAATTTCCGGAAACTGTTTTTGTAAAATAGGTACAAACACTTCGTTAAGTGCCACACCTAAAATAGCCGGCTCATCTGGTGGACGACCCGTATAGGTGCTGTGATAAATCGGATCCTTGCGATGAGTAATGCGATCAATGGTGAAAACTGGAAAACGATCGACTTCATTATAATAGCCGGTGTGATCGCCAAAAGGACCTTCATCTGCCATCTCATCTGGGTGTATGTGCCCTTCCAATACGAATTCAGCACTCGCAGGTACTTGCAGCTCAGAGCCTATACATTTTACTAGCTCGGTTTTACTGCCGCGTAACAACCCAGCGAAGGCATATTCCGAAAGGCTATCTGGAACCGGTGTGACGGCAGCGAGTATGGTGGCAGGATCAGCACCTAATGCCACAGTGATTGGAAATGGCTCACCTGGATGGCTTTCTTTCCACTCGGCAAAATCAAGCGCTCCGCCCCGATGTGCTAACCAGCGCATGATGACTTTATTTTTACCAATAACTTGTTGTCGATAGATACCGATATTTTGTCGGTCTTTATGTGGCCCTTTGGTAATAACCAAGCCCCAACTAATTAAAGGCCCAGCGTCACCTGGCCAACAAGTTTGCACAGGAAGTTTGGCAAGATCAACGTCTTCACCTTCAATGATGACTTGTTGGCAATTGGCTTTACTAACAACTTTGGGTGCCATATTGAGCACTTGTTTAAAGATAGGCAGTTTATCCCAGGCGTCTTTCATACCCTTGGGTGGGTCGGGTTCTTTAAGCATAGCGAGCAGTTTGCCAATTTCACGTAATGCCGTTACTGATTCTTCACCCATGCCTAAGGCAACGCGTTCAGGTGTACCAAATAAGTTACCAAGTACAGGAATGTTACTGCCTTTAGGGTTTTCAAATAATAATGCAGGGCCGCCAGCACGTAGGGTGCGATCACAAATCTCGGTCATTTCAAGATGAGGATCGATTTCAACACTAATGCGTTTTAATTCACCGCGCTTTTCCAGTAGTGATATAAAATCACGTAGGTCATTATATTTAAATGAAGACATAATTAAATACGGAAGCCGCCATGTCGTTTAAGATTACGCCAGTCTAGCCATTTGATGCCGGCAATAAAACCGCTGACAGCCAATATGAGAGAGCCAAGTAATAACCATAACAGTTTTAAAGTAATCCCTTCCTCTGAACTAATAGAGGTGCTATTAGAAGGCAGGTTAAGTACCTGACGAACCTTATTTAATGTTTCTAACAATTGTTTGTTTTCAGTACGAAGTGCAATGACTTCTTTATTATCAGTTTTGGCTGTCGGGTAATCGTCAAGTTTGGCTGGTTTATTATTTTCGGTAGCAGGATCAGTCTTTATATTCTTTCGTAGGTTAATAATTTTTTCTTGTAATTGTTTATTTTGTTTTACAGCAGCAGCATGTTGTTGCGATTTATTTTGTAATTGTTTTTTAACAGCGGCTAATTCTTTTTTTAGTTTTGCTGAAGTCTTTTTTAAATCATTAATTTCTTTATTCAGCTTTTTAGTTTGATTATTGGTATTGTTATTGGTTTTTGCTTTTGCGTCTACCAATTGTTTTTGAGTTGCCTCCAGTTCAGCTTGTGCCAAACTTAGCTGTTCGTTAAGTTGTTTTTGCTGATCGGTAAGATCAAGCACAACAAGCTGGGCTGGCTTGCGATCAATAAGGTAAGAATTCTCAACCCAACCAGTGGTGCCGTCTGGACTGCGTACTTTTGCATATTCACCATCACGCTCAAGAACCTCAATGGGTGTACCGGTAGGAAGCGCTTTAATTAAGTTGCTTTCAGTTGTTGCCTGTTCGTAAACTCCCACTAATACTTTATCGGTGACATAAAATGT
The DNA here is from genome assembly GCA_027078075.1 of Gammaproteobacteria bacterium. Lineage (GTDB taxonomy): Bacteria > Pseudomonadota > Gammaproteobacteria > AKS1 > AKS1 > Sulfuriflexus. The sequence goes on from JALTKP010000099.1 coordinate 10,243, forward strand.
TTTTGCTTGTGCCATGGGGAGATAAAAAAAACAACTAAGTATTATTATAATAAGATAATTTTTATTCATTATTATTTTCCTGAATCGTTAATATTTTTATGCGGCTATTCCACTGTGGCGAAGTAGTGCATCAATATTAGGTTCACGACCTCTGAATTGAATAAATAAATCCATCGCATTATGAGAACCACCCTGTTCAAGTACGCTAGTAAGAAAACGCTGTCCTGTTGTTGAATCAAAAATCCCAGTTTCTTCAAAGGCAGAAAAAGCATCACTCGAAAGTACTTCTGCCCATTTGTAACTGTAATACCCTGCGGCATAACCGCCTGAGAAAATATGCGTAAAGCTATTGGCAAAGCGATTAAACACAGGTGGAATAACCACGGAGACATTTTTTCGCACATCAGCAATCAGTGCTTGCACATCGGTTGGTTTAGCTGGGTCAAATTCCATGTGCATTCTAAAATCAAATAGTGCAAATTCTAATTGCCGAACCATTTGCATACCGGATTGAAAGTTCTTGGCGGCATTTAAGCGTTCAAACATATCGTCGGGTAGATGTTCATCGGTTTTATAATGGCGCGCAAACATAGCAAGTGCTGGTTTTTGCCAGCACCAATTTTCCATAAATTGACTTGGTAGTTCAACCGCATCCCATTCAACGCCATTGATGCCTGACACACCCATGTAATTAATTTGGGTTAGCATGTGTTGCAGGCCATGACCAAATTCATGGAATAAAGTAATGACTTCATCATGTGTAAATAAAGCGGGATCATCACCGACAGGTGGTGAGAAATTACAGGTTAAGTAAGCAACCGGTAATTGCACTTGGTTATCGTGGCAAGTACGAACAATGCATTCATCCATCCATGCGCCACCGCGTTTTTTATTGCGCGCATAAAGATCTAAATAAAATTGGCCGCGTGGTTCACCTTCGCTGTCTTGAATTTCAAAAAAGCGTACGTCTTTATGCCAGACATCTACATCATCACGTTCGATAACTTGCATGCCATAGAGTTTTTGAATTACTGCAAACATGCCATCTAAAACGCGATTTTCAGGGAAGTATGGTTTTAATTCTTCCTGTGAAATAGCGTAGCGGTGTTCGCGTAATTTTTCACTGTAGTAAGCGTTGTCCCATGCTTCGAGTTGTTCGATACCATAATTATCACGGGCAAAATCTTGTAGCTCTTTGTATTCTTCACGTGCCATTGATAGTGAGCGTGTTGCAAGATCGCTGAGGAAATCGATAACCTGTTTTGTATCGGTTGCCATTTTCTTTGCCAACGATCGTTCTGCGTAGTTATTGAAACCTAATAATTGCGCTGCTTCATGGCGACGTTTAAGAATATCTTGAATTAATTCGGCATTATCCCATTTGCCTGCTTGCGGACCTTGATCGGATGCACGGGTTACATAAGCGGTGTACATTTCTTCGCGTAGCGCACGATCGTCGGCATAGGTCATAATGGGGAAATAAGAAGGAAACTCGAGACTGAATAACCAGCCAGACTTACCATCTTTTTTGGCACTTTGTCGTGCTAAGGCAGCGGCCGTTTCTGGTAACCCTGCTAGCTGACTTTCATCATCAATGTATTTGTCCCAACCGTGTGTAGCATCGAGTACATTTTCTTCAAATTTTGAAGTGAGTTTTGAGAGTTCTTGCATTAAGGTTTTGTAACGTTGCTTGTCGGTATCGTTTAAGCCAATACCGGAAAGTTCGAAGTCTCTTAATGCATTTTCAATAATTTTCTTTTGTGCAGTATCCAGTTTTTCGAAATCATCACTATTGTGCACATGCTGGTAAGCTGCAAATAATTTGGCATTTTGTCCCATCTCGGTACCGTATTCACTGAGCTTGGGTAAGCAGGCATTGTAGGCTTCGCGAAGCTCATCTGAATTCACAACTGAGTTCATGTGGCTCACGGGAGACCAAGCACGCGAGAGCTTTTCATCAATGTCTTCGATGGGTTTAACCAAGTTATCCCAATTGTAGTCATTGGTTGCATCAAGTAAGTCAGCTATCTTTTGGCGAGATTCAGCGAGCAGCACATCAATGGCTGGCTCAACATGTTCAGCTTTGATTTTCGAGAAAGGCGGTAGCCCAGTAATAGATAACAATGGATTACTCATGCAGTGTGGTACCTTGCGTCTTAATGTATTCGATATATGGCGGCAGTAATTGCCACAAGTTTAATCTATTATGCCTAGCTTCTTGGTATAAGGCTAAAAAGCGTTACTAATAAATGATGAAAAACCCAGATGAAATATCAGACTTTTATGATCTTGGTCCAAGTACGATCTTAGATGCGGTCGAAATGTTAGGTTTAAAGGTGGATGGTAGTTTATTGGCACTGAATAGCTATGAAAATCGCGTTTACCGGGTGGGCATAGAATCAGATACCCCAGTGGTTGTGAAGTTTTATCGACCTCAGCGTTGGAGCGATGAAACTATTCTAGAAGAACATGCCTTTGCAAAGGAATTAGCGGAGGTTGAAATACCGATGGTTGCCCCCATCATTGGTGAGAGTGGGGCAAGCCTTTATTTTCATGCCGGTCACCGTTTTGCAGTGTTTCCTTGCTTAGGTGGTCGTACCCCAGAGTTAAATGGGGGTGATGATTATGTGTTGATGGGACGGTTTATTGGTCGAATTCACGCCGTTGGAGCACTGAAACCTTTTGAACATCGTCCTGTAGTTGATATAGAAAGTTATGCAACGAAGTCATATCAATTTGTGTTGGAAAATGGCTTTATTCCTGCGGATCTGGAGATAGCATATCGGAGTTTAGTGGAAGATATTTTGCCTATTCTTGACGCTGGATATGCTCAGGCAGGTAATGTTAATAACATCCGTTTACACGGTGATTGCCATGCAGGAAATATCCTTTGGACAGATAATGGCCCACACTTTGTGGATTTAGATGATTGTCGTACGGGTCCTGCGATTCAGGATTTGTGGATGCTGTTGAATGGTTCACGACAAGACATGACAATGCAGATCGCTGATTTGTTGGATGGTTATACAGAATTTTGTGAATTTGAGCCTCGCGAGTTGCATCTTGTTGAGGTGTTACGGACGATGCGTCTGTTGCACTATTCGGCATGGTTAGCACGACGCTGGGATGATCCGGCTTTTCCAAGGACATTCCCCTGGTTTAATACTAATCGGTACTGGGAAGAGCAGATACTCGCTTTGCGTGAACAATTCGCGATGCTACAAGAGCCTGCTTTAGTTTGGAATTAATCATCGTACCGAGCCGGTATCCTTACCGGCTCATTAGCACTACTGGAGGACTTGGTATTTAGCCGATCACATTGGCGAGCAGGATTAGACCAATGGTTAGAACGACTAAAATGATGATAGGTTTGCTTAACATATCGGTGATGCTGTCATTTTGCATAGGTTGGTGCATTACATTCTCCTTGTCGTAGGTATTTTGTATGGTGAGCAGGAGAACATTAGCCCTATAAGTTGTACGGGTAATTGATCTAGATCAATAAAAACACTGAAACTAGTTTTTATCTATTTTTAACAATGAGTTATATTATTTTTCAGGTTTTGTCAGCTAGATGGTAATTCCTTTAAGATGTTCATTTTATTATTTTTTTCGGAGTGAAACATGACCAAACATTATGATTTGATTGCCATAGGTGGCGGTAGTGGTGGCTTATCTGCTGCAGAACGCGCAGCAAAGTACGGTGCTAAAACAGCCGTTATTGAAAAAGGTCTTATGGGCGGCACCTGTGTGAATGTGGGCTGTGTTCCGAAGAAAATCATGTGGTATGCGGGAATGCTATCGCATGCCTTAGATGATGCTAAAGGCTATGGATTTGGTGTGAAACGCCACGGTCATGATTGGAAAAAACTGGTTGCTGGTCGCCAAGAGTATATTAAGGGTATTAATGATTGGTATCACACTTATTTGAGTGACTCGAATATTGATGAAATTACCGGTGAGGCTAGGTTTGTTGATGCCAATACATTAGAGGTGAATGGTGAGCAGATCACCGCTGATCATATTGTCATTGCTCCTGGCACAACACCGGTGACGCCCAATATTCCGGGTGCCGAACATGGAATGACCTCGGATGGTTTTTTTGCTTTAAATGAACCACCGCGCCGAATTGCCGTTGTTGGTTCTGGTTATATTGCGGTTGAGATTGCAGGTTTATTGCGTGCGCTTGGTTGTGATGTGACTTTAATTATTCGTAGTGAAACAGTATTACGAAACTTTGATTCGATGTTACGAACTGTCTTGATGGAAGAAATGATTGCGGCAGGCATTAATATGATGTCAAGTATGCAAATTGAAAAAGTAGTTAAAGAAGACGATGAAAGTTTAACCTTACATTGTGATCATGGTCATGTGATTAGTGGTTTTGATGAAATTTTATGGGCGATTGGTCGTGAACCGTTGACCGCGGATCTAAATTTAAGTGCAGCCGGCGTGGAGATGGACAAGCGTGGCTACATCCCTACTGATGAATATCAAAACACCAATGTCAGTAATATTTATGCGGTTGGCGATGTTACAGGTCAGGCGGCATTAACACCGGTTGCGATTGCTGCTGCACGACGTTTATCAGATCGCCTATTTGATAATCAGCCAGATCGAAAACTGGATTACACTGATATTCCGACAGTCGTTTTTAGTCACCCACCTATTGGCACCGTTGGCTTGAGTGAAGAGCAAGCACGAAAAGAACATGGTGAGGCAGTAAAAGTTTATACCTCACAATTTACACCTATGTATAACGCCTTAACTGAGCATAAAACCCAAACAGCAATGAAGCTGGTTTGTGTTGGCGCACAGGAAAAAGTAGTGGGTATACACATTATTGGTTTAGGTGCGGATGAAATGTTGCAAGGATTTGCCGTGGCATTAAAGATGGGTGCGACTAAACGTGATCTAGATGAAACGGTTGCGATTCACCCAAGTAGTGCTGAAGAATTTGTGACAATGCGGTAGGTATTAGAGGGATCGCCTAGTGTCAGAATTAATGGAAAATATGATCTTGATGTTTTCGTTTATACGAGAATAAATAGGAAGTGGCTAAATAGTGACTATTCGTAGTTTTGAAAATTATTCACCATCAATTGCTGACTCCGCTTTTATTGATGAGTCAGCCGTTGTTATTGGTAATGTAACCATTGCTGCTGATGTCTCTGTTTGGCCATTAACTGCTATTCGTGGTGATATACATAGTATTAGCATTGGCGCGAGAACCAATATTCAGGATGGTTCAGTGTTGCATGTTACTCACGACAGTGAATATTCACCAGGTGGTTTTGCATTAAGTATTGGTAAGTCAGTGACAGTAGGACATAAAGCTATTTTGCATGCCTGCACGATTGGTAATTTTTGTTTAGTTGGAATGGGTTCAACTGTTTTAGATGGAGCAACACTTGAAGATAAAGTTATGTTGGGTGCAAATAGCTTAGTTTCACCCGGTAAGCGTTTAGAAAGCGGTTATCTTTATTTGGGTAGTCCTGCAAAACAAATAAGACCCTTAACGGATAAAGAAATGGCTTGGTTAGAGTACTCGGCGTCACATTATGTAGAGCTAAAAAATCGTTATAAAATTAGCTAATCTCGCATAACGTCAGCATATGCTTACATCGCTGTAAGTCATGCACTTAAGCTGCTCTACGATTTATCTGAAAATAATGGCCATTGGTCAGAATGAGCTTGTATGTAGAATTAAAAGTGGCAAACTGTGTCTCATATATATGGAGGTGCTGCCATGGAAATTTATGTAGGTATTCTTGCAAACGGTATTGATGATTACGATTTACGTAAATTTTTTAACATTGTTGGTAATCAGGCTAGTTTCAGCGTTATTACTCATGATCATGGTGATAATGTTAAATCGCACTATGGCTTAGTTGAAGTCGAATCTGAAAAATTAGGTTTTCAATTAATTGCTCGCTTCAATGGTAAATCAATCAAGGGTTGTAAGGTAGTTGTGCGTGAATATATTCGCCGCAATTACAGCAATGACCAGCGTGCAATAAATTGGCGTGAGGTCGATTGGGAAAGTGATGAACGTCGTAATGATGATCGACGTGGAAGCCTAATGCGTGAAGCTGTTGCTAACCAACCGATATTAGCAGCAAACGTTTAACCAGACTCTCTGAGTAATTTAATTATACTGGTTGTTTCAGGTTGTACTCCGCGCCAGAGTTTAAAAGATTCGGCGGCTTGTTCAACGAGCATGCCTAAACCATCAATAGATTGTGCAGCACCATTTTCATTTCCCCAACGAACGAATGCGGTTGGTTCTGAACTGTACATCATGTCGTAACACCAGCCATCCGAATTTAGAATATTGCTTGGTAGAGGAGGTACTTCACCTTGTAAGCTGGCTGCGGTGCCATTGATTATGCCATCAAATGATTTTCCACTTAACTCATCAAAACTACTGGCAGATAAATTGCCATAAGCAGAGAATTTTTCACAAAGTACTTCAGCTTTGGAAACGGTGCGATTCGCAATAATAATTTCGGCAGGCTGTTGTTTGAGTAATGGCAATAAAACACCTTGAACTGCGCCGCCAGCACCAAGTAATAAAATGCGTTTATTATTTAAATTAAAACCATGATTAACTGTAAGGTCACGAACCATGCCAATGCCGTCGGTGTTGTCAGCATGGAGTGTTCCGTCATTGTTTAAAACCAGTGTGTTTACGGCACCAGCAAGTTGTGCACGTTCAGTGAGTGTATCGGCAAGATCATATGCATCATTTTTAAATGGCACAGTAATATTTAAGCCTTTACCATTTTCAGACCTAAATGCATCAATGGCTTCAGGTAACTGTCCTTCTTCAACAAGAATGCGATCGTAATGAATATCTTGTTGTGTCTGAGAAGCAAACGCCGCGTGAATACGCGGCGATTTACTATGAGCAATAGGATTGCCGATAACGGCATACCGATCGGTCATGAGCCGAACATGCCTTTAAGTGTGTAGAAGAAGAAAATAGACATCAGAGCGCCAGCAGGCAATGTGATGATCCATGACATAAAGATAGTTCTAACAACATTAAGGTTTAACGCACCAATACCGCGCGCCATGCCAACGCCTAGAACGGCACCAACTAAGGTATGAGTCGTAGAGATTGGAAGCCCTGTTCCTGATGCAACCACAACGGTTGTTGCAGCAGCTAGCGTTGCAGCAAAACCACGACTTGGTGTCAGTTCAGTAATGTTTTTACCAATCGTTGCCATTACGCGTCGACCATACATAAGAAGTCCGGCAACAATACCTGCACCACCTAAGATTAAAATCCAGATAGGTAGAATCGATTTTTGGTGAATTTCGCCGCCAGATTGAACAATGCTAACGACAGCCGCAACAGGGCCAATTGCGTTTGCAACATCATTTGAACCATGAGCAAATGCCATAGCACAAGCAGTAAATACCATGAGTATTGCAAAGACTTTTTCAACATTGGCAAAATGAAAATCACGATCTGCTTCAGGATCAATTTTTAATTTATTGATATATGACTTACCAATAAACATGACGGTAAGACCAATAATAAATGCCATGCCGTAATTTTGTAATACCGTTGTTTCCAGCCCAACATGTTTAAGGCCTTTAAACATAGTTACTAGCGCAATTACAAAACCGGTTAAGAAAATATAAAATGGGACGAATCGTTTAGCATTTTCAAAAGGGTGTTTGGTATTAAGGATGAGAGACTGAACGCTACGGAATAACCAATAAGACAGAACACCTGAAATAGCGGGTGATACTACCCAGCTTGCGACGATAGAACCAACTTTATTCCAATGAACAGAGTCCATACCAATGCCAACTGCGGCAAAGCCAACAATGGCGCCAACAATTGTGTGCGTGGTTGATACAGGCCAACCTAAGCGTGATGCAACTAATAACCAAATACCTGCAGCAAGAAGTGATGCGAGCATTCCGTAGACCAGTAATTCAGGTGCGCCTGATAAAAGGTCGGCATCAATAATGCCTTTACGAATTGTTTTTGTTACTTGACCACCCGCTAAGAAAGCACCAGAAAACTCAAATATTGCCGCGATAATAACCGCTTGTTTGATTGTAATAGCACCAGAACCTACCGAGGTTCCCATGGCATTTGCTACGTCGTTTGCGCCAATGCCCCACGCCATAAATAGACCAAAAACACCGGCCATAATAAGTAAAATAATTGCGTATTCCATATCTTTAAGAAACCCTGTGTAAATTAACGCGCGAGCATTAGTTCAAGACGACTACCAACACGTTGAGATAGATCAGCAAGTTCACCAATCCAATCAATGACGCGATACAAAAACATGACTTGTACCGGAGGGAGGTCATTTTCTAGTTTAAACAGTGCACCACGAATTTTGACTTCAAGTTTGTCATTGTCACTTTCAATTGAATCAAGTTCTTTAATCATTGATTGAACAAGTTTTACTTCACGACCACCAAAACCCGTTTCAACTAATTCATCGAGTTCGTTGATGGCAGTTTGCGCTTGAGCAGAAGCATCAATAGCGCGTTTAACGAAAGTAATTAATTGTTCTTTTACTTTCTCAGGGAATTCCATTTTCCGACCGGTAATAACACCGGCAATATCTTTGGCTTTATTCGCAATTTTATCTTGCATCGTTAGCACTTCGAGTAAGTCGCGACGCGAGATCGGCATGAATAAACTTCTAGGTAATTGCATACGCAAGGTACGCTTGTGTTTATCAGCCGCATTTTCAAGTTTTGATATTTTTTTCTGCTGTGCTTTTGCGGCTTTCCAGTCTTGTTCAAGAACGGCTTCAAAAAAGGGAACGAGCTCAACGATACATTCTTGTACGCTTGCCATGTGAGTTTGAAGGGGTTTAACCGGCGAGTTGCCAAAAAGACTAGAGATGGTTGTTCGTGCCATAGTGCTTCCTTTGATACCGCTTTCGATATCTATTCCCAACGTTGCTTATTCAGCGTCAGCGTTTGTGTAAATGACTCTATAAAGTTGCGCGCAGTATATCGACAGATGATTTTTATGCAAGAACTTTATGACAGATATATTACAATTATTTTTATGGTTATTTTGCTTAATTTATAACGCTATTTCTGTACTATTTTTATCAGGATTTCTGTAACCATTGAGCTGCACGCTTGGCAAAATAAGTCAGAATGCCATCGGCGCCTGCACGTTTAATGCACAATAATGATTCCATGATAACGGCCTTTTCGTCTAGCCAACCATTTTGAATCGCAGCCATGTGCATCGCATATTCACCACTTACTTGATAAACAAAGGTTGGTGCTGCGAATTGTTGTTTAACGCCTCTAACGATATCAAGGTAAGGCATGCCAGGTTTGACCATGATCATGTCGGCGCCTTCATCTAAATCTAAACCTACTTCCCAGAGTGCTTCATCGGTATTAGCCGGATCCATTTGATAGGAATATTTGTTGCTACCACCGAGATTTGCAGCAGAACCGACCGCGTCACGGAATGGTCCATAATAACTAGAGGCATATTTTGCTGAATAAGCGAGGATTTTTGTATGAATGTGACCGGCATCTTCTAATGCTTCACGAATACGGCCAATGCGACCATCCATCATGTCAGAAGGGGCGACTATATCCGCGCCTGCATCCGCATGGGACAATGCCTGCTGAACTAACACATCAACGGTTTCATCGTTAAGCACATAGCCAGAATCATCAATAAGCCCATCTTGCCCATGGGTCGTAAACGGATCGAGGGCAACATCGGTAATCACACCTAATTCGGGGTATTTGGCTTTAACCGCACGAACGGCACGCTGAGCGAGACCATCTGGGTTGTAGGCTTCTTTGGCATCATCACTTTTTGCACTGGCAGGTGTCACAGGAAAAAGCGCAATAGCAGGAATACCTAATGCAACAAGCTCTTCGGCTTCTTTTAGCAGTAAGTCGATACTCAGGCGTTCGATGCCAGGCATGGAATCAATGCTTTCACGCTGATTATCCCCTTCGAAGATAAACATAGGGTAGATGAGATCATCACTGGTCAGTGTATTTTCACGCATTAAGCGGCGTGAAAAATCATCACGACGCATACGGCGCATTCGCACTTGCGGAAACCGTCCATGACCGGTATCTGGGTTGCTCACTGGAATTCTCCTGAACTAATTATGTTTTCAGGCAATCATCCTACCGGAGCAGAGC
>JALTKP010000100.1:0-676 GCA_027078075.1 Gammaproteobacteria bacterium
CAAGTGGACAATGTTTTATATTGATTCAGCTGAATGCAATGAAAGCTGTTTTAATAATCTTTATACGATTCGTCAATCACGTCTGGGAATGGGGGGAGAAAAAGACCGTGTTCAAAGAGTGATGTTATTGGTGAATGATGGTAATGATGACAATTTAGATAAAATAAAACAAGAACATCAGGGAATGAATATTATTCGTCTTGAAAAAGACACATTCTCAGAAGTAATCAAAAATTTTGAATTTGAAGGACTGGCTCCGGCTGAAAAAGCACAGCGAATTTATTTTGTTGACCCGTTGGGAAATTTGATGATGCACTATAAAAGTGATATCAGCCCGAGAGGTGTTGTAAAAGACCTTGAACGTTTATTGAAGTATTCAAGAATTGGTTAAAGGCACACAGTCATGAATGATGAAACACAAACAGAAGAACCAATAGTCATGCAGGACATTACATGGCGTGATTATTACAACCTATGTAAACCTAAAGTTGTGATGTTAATTGTGTTTACTGCTGTTGTTGGAATGTTCCTTGCTGTACCAGGTATGGTGCCACTAGAGCCCTTTATCTTTGGAACGCTGGGTATTGGGTTGGCAGCAGGATCGGCTGCAGCAATCAACCAGGTGGTCGATCAGCGCATTGATGCGAAGATGGCAAGAACCAGGAATCGTCCGTTG
>JALTKP010000100.1:686-1302 GCA_027078075.1 Gammaproteobacteria bacterium
TCGTCATAAAGAATATGCAAAAGTAGATGTACCAATGTTACCTGTTACACATGGCCTGGAGTTTACTCGGCTGCAGATTTTACTGTACACCATCATTCTTATTGTGGTGACGATTTTACCTTTTGTGACGTTAATGAGTGGTGTATTTTATTTGGCAGGTGCAATAGCGTTAGGGCTGGGCTTTTTATATTACTCACTGGAAGTTAAAAAAGCAGAAGATGAAACGATGCCGATCAAAACATTTGGCTATTCAATCTTTTATTTAATGGCACTTTTCGCATTTTTGTTGATTGATCATTACATTCCACAGTAACCAGTATTATTTTATTTACTATCAAGTGTATTGACTGTGTCCCAGTCACTGGCCGGTGGGTTTTCAATATAAGCTCTGGCTCGAAGTGAGAATTTCTCAGAAACAAGATCACCTTGTTGTGCAAGTTGCTTGAATTGTTCATAAGCAGTTTTAAAGTCGCGGAGTCGATAATTACCAAGTGCTGTGGCAAAGTGTTGAAGTAAATCCTGATTGTTAGCCATCTCAGTATGTAGAGGTTCATAGATAGTCGTCGGTGTTGCTTTACCCTTAACGCGAACAGTATCAAGTTCTCTGACCGAAATT
>JALTKP010000101.1 GCA_027078075.1 Gammaproteobacteria bacterium
ATACTTTCTTGTTCATAAAAGTCACAGTGTTGTACCATGCCGGCTAATTCAGCAAGGCGTTTGAGAGTCATCTCACCCCATTGACCACGAACTTCAGGGCGGCGCAGGGCTTGTACTAAATTGCGTGTTTCAGATTGTAGCTGTGCCTGATCCTGAGACATAAGTTCCAAATGTTGTTTTAGTGAGCCGTATGCTTCTTTACGTTCTTTTTCCATTTCACGTACTTGTTTTTCTGTTTTGTCGAGTGCTTCGCGAATCGGTTTAACAAGATCGGAAATAGATTTTTCTTTTTTATCAAGTTCAGAATTCGCCGATATTTGAAATTGTTTCAAATTTTGTTCAGCAAGTTTAAGAAACTCATCGCTATTATGTTTTAGTGCCTTGCTGGCAAGTGCCGCGAAAGATTCATTAAGATTCTCACGATCTTTTTCTAATGATTTTTGCTTTTCGAGATGACTATTGCGCTCATTTTCGAGTGTTGTTTTCAATTCAGTGGTTTGTTCACGCAATTGTGATAGTTTTCTTTCGCTACGGATATAGGCAAGCCCATAACCGATAATGCCGGCAATCAATGCGGCAAGCCCTGATAGTAATAGCATTTGTGTATTCATAGTTTAATGACTGGCCGTTGTGGCAGTTGGCGGCTCATTATCCAGTGCATGGTCTATCGCAGTAATAAGGTCTTTTATATTATAGGGTTTGCTGAAATATTTATAGAAATTTTCACCCCCTAATAGCTGTTGTTCAGAAGGTATATCGTTTGAGGATAAAGCTAAAACTGGCACGTGTTTAATGTTTGCATTAGTTCGTAATGCATTTAGCATGGTTGACCCATCCATGCTGGATAGCTCGATATCTAACAAGATGACATCAGGTGACATTTTATGCGCTAAATTAAGAGCAGACTCGGCATCGCGCGCGGTAAAGAGTTTAATATTGTTTTGTGCTGAGAGTGATTTACTCACTAACTCAAAGTTCATGTCATTTTCTTCTATATAGAGCACGGTTATAGTGTGGCTATCATTCTCCTGTATATTCTCAGGCTGCGTGTATTTATTAAGCGTAAACCAGAAGCTGGAACCCACGTCTTCATTATTATGTGCACCAATTTCGCCGTCCATTAAGTTCACTAATTGTGAGCTTAATGCAAGGCCGATACCGTTACCTTCAATATTGGTATTCTCTAAGCCAAGGCGGTTGAATGGCTCAAATAAATGATTAATTTTTTCTTCAGGTAGCCCTCGCCCACTATCAGAAACAGTTACTTTACAGTGGCGACTATCATTGTCGACCAGAATATCG
>JALTKP010000102.1 GCA_027078075.1 Gammaproteobacteria bacterium
TAAACTGCCGGCATAGGATAGCAATGCTGGCATCATAAGAATAATGGTAATAAGAAATTTTACCATGGTCGAACACCTGGTATTGTTTCAGGCTTATCTAAAGGAGCAGGGTAACCTTCTTCAATTTCAAATATTCTACGCCACAGAATTGCTTGGTCGTCCTGTAGTTTATCTATCTGGCTGAGATTTACATTACTTTTAGACTGCTGTGATGCATTATTTAGGGAAATATTTTTGTTAGTTGAAGAAGACTTAGCAAACTCTAGACCTCTAAGTATAATAAATTCAGGTATAACAATATTATTGTCAATATTGGCATTACTTATAGGCAGGTCATCTGACTCACTATTATCTAATGTTACGTTATTATCATCCGTAAAAGTGATATTGTCGGCGGCACGTGCAGATCGCGGACCTCTACCTGCGCGGCTAGTTAAGGCAAGAATTTTTCGTCTTTCTTGTATGACTAGCAGTGCCTTTTCAGCATAGAGTTTATTTTTTATACTTGATTCATGTAGTGGCTGATATAAAAGAGCATTTTCGAAGCTCGATACAGCCAGAGTATAATTCCCTATTTTGAAATAACTATTACCAAGATTATATAATGTTTTAGCGGTATCCTGGGGTGTGTTAGCACTTAGCACAGCGCGTTCAAATAACCGGATTGCGCTTGTATAGTCGGCTAGACGATATGAAGCAACAGCTTCACCATACAAGCCTTCAAAGCCATTGATTGATGAATATAACTCACGTGCTTTTATGTATTCATTATTTAGTAACGCTTCATAAGCGATATTAATTTTTCCTTGTTGGTTCGCGCTAACAGGTGAGTTGGCAGTAATTGAGCTAGTTAAAACAATGCTTGCAATAATGACATGTATAGAACCATATTTTGTTTTAGTTAGGAAATTAATATTAACCCTGTAAGAAAACATATTTATAAACAACAGTAAGATCGCTGGAAACAGGAACCAATAATATAGCTCACGCCAATTGGTTTGATTGTCTTTATCGATTTTATTATCCGAAAGTGCTTCTATACTGCTGACTATGGATGTGATATCGGTATTATTAGTTGATGCTCTTTTAAATTGACCATTGGTTAAATTACTTAAATCTTTATATGGCTTAGGCATAGGACGACTAATAACAGGCCGACCGTTAATATTTATCCATCCGTCATTAAATTCAGGTATAGCCTCTCCATGATCAGTTGCCATAAGAAGTGTAAATATTGGTGTATGGTCATCTGAAAATGATGCTGCTAAGTTGCTTATTTGTATATGAGTATCTTTATTCGTATCAGCGTCCGTGATCAGGATAATAGCAGTACCACGATTATTATCTGGCCGTTCTTTATGTGATAAGCGAGCTTTTGCAAGTTGTAGTGCAGCTAATGGTTTTGATCCTTGACTTGGTGGGACAAGAAATTTTATGTTTTTTAGATAAAAGTTTAATGCTTCTTTATCATAGGTAAGAGGGATGTATAAGTGTGGTTTGGCGGCATAAGTTACAATTCCTATGCGATTGCCGGTAGTATTATTTATAAGGTATTGTATTTTTTTATGTGCGAGCCGGAGTCGGCTTGGTGTTAAGTCAGTTGTATGCATTGACTGAGAAATATCAAGCACAACCATAATGTCTTTACCTTGGCTGCTAATTCCAATAGGTACATCTTCAGCAATTCGCGGACCTGCTGCCGCAATAGAAAATAATATCCATGCAAGATAATAAGCGATATTACGCATGTAGACTTTATTTTTGATTTTATCAGCACTGTGTACGATAACCCAGTCTTGAAGTTTTTTATCTACATAGTCTTTAATTGTGGTTTGTTCTAAATACCGTCTCATCAGTAAGATAAGAAAAGGTTGAATAGCGATTAATAATAGCCATGGTGTATTCCATTCAATCATCTTGATTTGCCTCTGTTAAAGACAAGATGCCGTACTTGAAATAATGTTAATAAACTTAAGGCGAGTAGTAAGGGCCATTGATATAGGCTATGCCGATAATATTTATTAATGGTCTTTTGTTGTTCAAATTCTAATTGCTCGATATCTTTGATGGCTGTCTGTAGTGAAACACTATTACCTGCTAAATAACTTTGAGCTCCAGTGAGTGATGCCATTTTTGCAAGCAAGATTCTATCAGCAGGGTGATATATAAGACCTGTTTTACGCTTTTCTTCAGCTGAATAAGTATCAGCACCAACTGCCACAGTGTATAGTGGCAAATCAGCATTGGCTGCGATATTGGCTGCCTGTATTGGTTTGATTGAACCAATAGGCAATGCCGCATCAGTAAGCAGGATCATTATTTGATGACGTCTTTTATGCTTAATTATTTGTTTAACAGCAAGAGCGATGGCGTCACCCGGTGCGCTACCTCGCCCAGCTATACCTGTTCGTAAACGCAATAACATTGATTTCAAAAGGTGTACATCACTTGTTAGTGGAACCAGAACATGTGCTGTGTCGGCAAAGGCAATAATTGAAACTTTATCACCTTTTAGCGCATCAATAAAATTCTTGAGTGTCGCTCTCACAACACTCATTCTATCTACTCGTTGCTCATCTAGTGTGTAGTCTTTTAGAACCATGCTTACAGATGTATCTACAATAAATACGATATCGCGTTGTCTGGGAGGCTCAGGTAGTTTCTTACCAATTTGTATTGGTTCAGATAAGGCAATTACGAGTAAGACTAAAATTAACCAATAAATGGTGATTGTAGTAAAGTTTGAATTGCTATGTTGTTGATAAGAGCTTGATAGGAATTTGTACAGTGGATGGCGAACCCGAGTGCTTGTACCGGAAAGCCCATCGATTAAAGATGTATTTTTGTCCTGTTTTCCATAGTATAAAAACAGGGTATAAATAATAACTAGAATAGCGATTAACCATAACCATTCACTATGATTAAAAGTAATTCGTTCAATCATGATTGAGGTATCTTCAACCATGAATTAGCATCATCAATTAATTTAATAATTTCTTGTTTATCTCTTTCTCCAGCCTCATAACGGTTTGTCGATAATCGGTTAATAAATATATTCCACCCTTGTGGGTATTTGTCAGAAGCAGTTAGTTTTTTTGTTTTGTGTGCAGATTTAATTATTTCTGCAAGTTTATAAGCGGCTTCTTTTGGTGTCACTAAAGACGATATTAAGTTTTCTCTTAATTTTAACAGTGCCCGTTTATTCTTATAATTTTCACTACGTAAAAACATTATTAGTAAAGCAAGCAATAGCAATGCACTGATGGAAATCATCAGTATTGAACTATAATCTACTCCTTCCGGAGGAGAGTTAGGTGGCTCTATATCTAATAGATGGCTGGCTATTGTGTCGATAGTCTTCATGCTAAAGGTATTATCTGGTCGATATTGTTATCTTCAGTACTAATACTTACATACTCAATATTATACCGAGTGATTATATTCTTTATGTTAGAAAAATATTGTTCTGATTTTTCCTTATAGTGTTGGTTTAATATTTGAGTGCTACCATTTAAAAATATATCTTCATCATTATTTGGGTTGTATATATTAATAGCTGCGGTTTTCGGGAAATTTATTTCAGCCGGATCGTTAATATTGATTGCAACAACATTGTGTTGTTCTGATAGTTGTAATAAAAGTGGGTGTGATGAGTTATTTAAATCATGAAAGTCACTGATAAGATAGACTATTGAACCTTGTACGAGCATATTTAATAGTAATCGAAGTGTATGATTAAGGTTTACTTCATTATTATCATTATCAAGTGGCGGGCATGCTGAAATAGACTCGTTGACTAAGTTATAAATAGCGGTTTCCCCTGATGCCTCCGGTACCCATTCGGTTGTTTCATTTAATACTACACCGGCAATTGGCGAATTTTGTCGCTTTGCTACAAATGCTAAGTAAGTCGAAATACGTGCAGCTTGAGTTACTTTTAATTGGGATTGACTGCCAAAGCGCATCGACTGTCGGCGATCGATTAAAATAAAAACAGAAGGGCGCCGTTCTTCACGAAAGACTTTCATATAAAGATCGTTGCAACGCGCGGATAGACGCCAGTTCATAAATCGCATTTCATCACCTGCTTGATATGGCCGGCTTTCCTCATAATCAAGACCGTAGCCACGGTAAACAGAACGTATATCGCCATATTGCCGATGCTCTACTTCATGTTGGTGAGATGAGTGATCTATCGGTTTTTCAGCAAGGTGCCGTAATTTTTCAATATCAACTTGATCAAGAAGGGGGCGTTGAGTCGCCTCCACGTTAGCTGGTTGCCATGCAGTATTGAAAATCTTGTTTAATTTATTCAGTAACAAGTTAGGGTTACCAATTTAAGGAACGGGAATTTGTTCCAGTATGCGCTGAATAATATCATCCTTACTTACATTCGCTGCACGGGCAGCATAGCCAGGTATGATTCTATGTCGCAAAACATCGGGAGCAATGGCAATGATGTCATCAGGGGTAACATGATCTCGTTTTGCTAAATAAGCAAGTGCTGAAGAAGAGCGTAGTAAGGCAATTGATGCACGTGGAGAAGCCCCTGCAATTAAATAGTCTTTCCACTCAGGTGTAATGCTTTCTAGTTTTCGTGTCGCAGCAACAATTTCAATAATATAACGTTCAAGTTGTTCATCAACATATATCTCAGCAACTTCTCTGCGTGCAGCAAGTACTGTTTCAGGGCTAATTGGACTGGTTCCTTGTTGTGTGTCATTACCGAAGTGTTGTTGTTGGTCGCGTTTTAAAATGGCAAGTTCTTCATCAGCATTAGGGTAATCAAGCGTGACGTGTAATAGGAAGCGATCTAGCTGTGCTTCAGGTAACGGATATGTACCTGCTTGCTCAAGCGGATTCTGTGTTGCCATGACGATGAAAAGATCTGATAAAGCATGTGTATCACCACCAATCGTTACTTGATGTTCTTGCATTGCTTCTAATAGTGCAGATTGAACCTTGGGTGGTGCTCGATTAATTTCATCAGCAAGGATTATTTCATGAAATAGCGGGCCAGGAATAAATCGGAATGTTCCTTCTTTAGGATCAAAAATCTCAGTACCAGTTAGGTCACCTGGCATTAAATCGGGTGTAAATTGAATACGTTGAAAATTAGCATGTACGCCACTGGCTAAAGCATTAACAGCGGTTGTTTTGGCAAGCCCCGGTGCACCTTCTAATAGTATGTGTCCACCTGTGAGTAAGCCAACCATAAGCCGGTCTAATAAATTAGATTGACCAACAATTGTATTTTGCATATGAGCACGAAGCGTTAGGAATTCATTTTGAATACTCAATTTAGTTCCTTTATTGTATTTCCACTAATAATCTAAAACCACGGATATCGTCGAGATCGGCAGGGTTGTTACCATCATCTTCACCTGCATAGATAGCATAGTGACGTGTAGTCCAACTGCCACCTTTGCCCATTCTTATTTTTCCGGAATCTGGCCCGCGTGGATCAGTACTGTCTTCTGTTAAGTTGGGATGCCACCAATCATTTACCCATTCATATGTGTTGCCAATCATGTCATACAGTCCCCAAGGGTTAGCAGGGAAACTACCAACTGGCGCTGAATTATTGTAGCCATCAAGACGATAGGTTTCAATATTAGAATGCAGACCACCTAAATTTGCTTTGTTACGATCCCAGAACTCATTACCCCAATATAAACGTGTCTTGGTATTTGCTCTGGCGGCATATTCCCATTCAGC
Organism: Gammaproteobacteria bacterium; assembly: GCA_027078075.1. Lineage (GTDB taxonomy): Bacteria > Pseudomonadota > Gammaproteobacteria > AKS1 > AKS1 > Sulfuriflexus. The sequence goes on from JALTKP010000102.1 coordinate 5,719, forward strand.
TTCGGTGGGTAAACGATATTGACGCCCTTCTTTTTGGGATAACCATCTAGCATAGCGTTGTGCTTGTTGCCACGTCACTGGTTCAACAGGATGGTTGTCACCATGTAAGCCCTGTTGGTATTCAGGACGCAACTGTTGATGAGATGGATCAAAGAGTTCGAATTGTTTGTTGGTAACTTCAAATGCACTAAGGTAGAAATCTTTAGTTATTGTAATGAGTGCAGGGAGCGGCTTATTTTTAATATGCTTAGCACGGTAGTATTTATTATTGGCATAGGTTTCACGGATACCATTTTCAGCACGGTATTGTCCTGAAGGGATATAGACAAAGTCCATTCCAATGCTATTGGTATGAAAGGTGATATTTTTAATTTTTAGTCCATCAGGTGTGGCAACTTCAATGGCTTGTTTTTCAGTTGACCACTGGATTGGGTTTTTGCGCCATTGGCTCCTATCTTCAGCAGGAAGGTTGAACATATGCTCAGGTGTACCTTTCCATACATAGCGGTCATACCATGCAATTTTTACGATAGCGAGAGTGAAAATAATGAGTGAAGATAAGACTACCCAGAAGATAACTTTTCTTACTGACATTCAGCCGTTCCCTTAGAATAATTATTTATTTTGTCTGAGGATAATACTAGCAGAATTATAGCTTTAATGAGAAAGTTCTTGAGAGTTGAGAGGGTTGTTAGGCCGTTATTTCTTCACGATTGTAGGATTCAAGCCATTCAAAGAGTTGCTTTTTAGGTAAGGGCTTAGCTATAAAATAGCCTTGAGCTACATCGCATCTTAACTGTTGTAGATAAGTAAAGGTTTCAGTATTTTCAACACCTTCAGCGATAACGATCATGCCTAAATTATGAGCAAGATCAATGGTTGATCTGACGATAATAAGGTCATTAGGGTCATTTAACATATCCATCACAAATGATTTATCTATTTTAAGTGTACTAACCGGTAATAACTTAAGGTAGGCAAGCGATGAGAATCCGGTGCCGTAGTCATCGATTTCTAGTGTAATTCCCATTTCATCAAGTTCATTTAGTACTTCACGAGCTCTTGCTGGATCACTCATTACTGCACTTTCTGTAATTTCTAAACTTAAATAACTAGGGTGTAGTTGATTTTCTTCAAGTGTTTGTTTGATCAGTTCCGGTAATTTAGGATCTTGTAGGTTCCAAGCTGAGAGATTAACGGAAACACCGATATCAATGTTATTAGTTTGCCAACTAGCACAGTCATTTATTGCTTGAGTAATAACCCATTTTGTTAGCTCACCAATAAGACCAGATTGTTCTGCCATACGTATAATAAATTCAGGGGGAATAAAACCTTGTTGTGGGTGTTGCCAGCGCAATAACGCTTCTACACTGATTACATGTTGTTGCAGTAAATCTATTTTAGGCTGGTAAAATAATTTCATTTGTCCTGTAGGCTGAGTTAGTTCCTGACGGAAATCACCAAGTAGCGCTAAGTTATCAATGCTTAATTTATCCATGTCAGCTTTAAACAGTGCATAGTGAATGTTATTTTTTTTCGCATGGTACATAGCAATGTCGGCATAGCGAATCAACGTTTCACAATTGGTACCATTTTCCGGGAACATGGAAATTCCAATGCTGGCATTAATGAAAAGGTTCTGGTTGTCTATAGTGAGGACTTCGTTGATAGTATGAGTTATTTTTTTTGCAAAGTCTTTGGCTTCAGCGGCGCTTACTTCGGGAATAATAAGTGCAAATTCGTCGCCACCTAGTCGAGCAATTGTATCTGATCTTCTAATACAATTCTGTAAACGTGTCCCCAGTTCTGTTAGGACGCGATCACCAACCTGATGTCCCAACGTATCATTGATTTCTTTAAATCTATCTAGATCGATCATCATAAATGCGATAGATGAATTATGTCGATTCGAGCTGTTTATAGTGTGTATAAGACGGTCTTGTAGTAGAGCTCGATTAGGCAAACCAGTTAACGCATCATGTAGTGCTTGATGCTCTAGTGCGGTTTGCCGTTGTTGAATAAGTTCACGCATTCGATTGTATGCGGTAACCAGATTAAATATTTCTTTGCTACCATGTTGCGGTATTATAAATTCTTCACCGTGACTTTCTTTACTAAGTGAATCTGAGATACGAGCAATAGGTCCTAAAACTAATCGATTGAGTAATATATAAATAACAACAACAAAGACTAAAGCCAAAGTTGATAGTGCAAATAGTTCTAAATTAATTTTATAGGCTGTGTCTTCAACAGCGACAGAGTTTCGGCTTGCCCATTTTGAGATTCTATTATCTAGTTTCTCCAATATATTGATAGTTCTTTCATACACAGGACGAATATTATTTGAAGCAAAGAAAATATCATTGCGCCAAATAGCAGATTCACGGAGGGTTTGAAAACGCCTGAAATGTTTGCTCCAATCTTCACGGCTTTTGATCATTGCATTTAAAGCTTCGTCTATATCCAGTTCATAACCATTTCTACCAGCTTCACTTTTTAAAATAGATAAATCTTTTGATATTTGACTAAGAGTAAGAGCAATATTATTTTCTTGTTCAATTTGGTCGATTTTATTTAGCCCGGCAAAGCGGAGTAAAACAGCTCTAAAATTTAATATCATTATTCGCCAAGTATCGCGTAATGAATATAATCTATGTACAAGCGCTAATTCTTCATTAGTTAAGTCTTCTTCATCCTGATAGTCGTGCAACATAATTTCAATAGATGATGTAAAAGTGACATTTGCTCCTAACATGTCCTTATTCATAATTGTCAGGACTGGATATATCCATTCTGGGTCATTACGCAGCTCAAACAATTCAAGAATATCTGAATTCATTAAGCTAATTAGTTTATTGAGATCGTAAATGAGAGGCAGTAATCCCGTTTCTTCTAAATTATTTACTTCACTGAGTTTCTTTGATTGTATGATGTTGCTTGCAAGAAACCCTTTTATATCGGCATTTCTTTTATTAGAAGGGCTAAGTAGTAATTCACCAAGTAGCGTATAGGTTGTTGCTGTAGTACGACGTATATTTGAAACAATAGTCGAAACGGCTTCTTGTAATTGCAGGGCTTTGGTATTTTGAGAGGTTACTTTAGTGACATATACACTCGACAGCACAGTTGCGCTGATGATGATGATAGAAACAAAAGCTGAAATGATTAAATAGCTACGACGTAAGCTATGGTTTGGTGATGTTTTGATCATGATTACATTTTGCTTCTTTGCGCATAACGACGAGATACCACTCATTCGTTTATTTACTCTTATATATAGCTTATCGTCTGATAAGACAAAAGTATTAGAGCTATTACAATAATTTAGATTCACAGTGTGAAAAAATAACCTTTATATCATGAAGTTAAGTTACATTAGGCGACTGTATCTTTGTTTAAACCCATGTGTATATGAGGTTTTATATCATAGTTGGTACTTAGCACCCAACTAGTATACTATTCAATTAATCTATTGAATAGTGGCGGTCTTCAAAATGCCATTATGAAATACATTGGCATACGCAATTGTAAACAAGAGGGTTCGTAATGGAATTAACAGACTGGATTATGGCAAATGAAAAGCCACTAAGATCAGGTATCTTTTTTGGTATGCTGATTATTATGGGTGTATGGGAGGCCGTGACACCTAAAAAAGATCGCGTTCTGACACGATTACTACGATGGTCAAATAATTTAGCTTTATTGGCGGTGAATATTGTTGTTGCCCGCTTAGCATTTCCTCTTGCCGCAGTTGGTGTAGCCGCCTATGTTGCAGAAAATGACTGGGGCTTGATGAACTATTATGAAGTACCTTTTACCGTTGCAATTATCATATCGGTTATTGCATTAGATTTTGTGATTTATCTACAACATGTTTTAGTCCATGCCGTTCCTGTATTGTGGCGTTTACATCGAGTTCATCATGCTGATCCAGATATTGATGTAACAACTGGATTACGTTTTCATCCGATTGAAATTATCATATCGCTATTAATTAAATTTGCTGCGATTGTTGTGCTAGGCGCACCTGTTATAGCCGTTGTAATTTTTGAAATATTGCTTAATGCGGGTGCTATGTTTAATCATGCCAATGTACGTTTACCTCATTCTGTTGATCGCTTCCTACGTTGGTTTATTGTTACACCAGATATGCACAGAATTCATCACTCTGTTGAAGATGACGAAGCTAATAGTAATTTTGGTTTCAATTTAACTTGGTGGGATAGGTTGTTTGGCACTTATATTGTAGAGCCTCGTGCAGGTCATGATGGAATGAAAATCGGTATTCATCACTATAACGACCCCAAACAAGTATCCTGGTTGCACGGTATTTTGATTCTGCCATTTAGAGCTAAAATTGGAGGCTACACTATTAATCGTCGTAGCTGGGATGATAAAAATGAGAGCTAATTTAATTCGTGCATTAGTATTTTTCGTTATTATTGGGGGTATTGTTGCTGCATATTTATATCGAGATTTATTGAATGCTGAAGTATTAGAAGTATGGGTGGCAGATGCCGGTGTTGCTGGACCTTTGGTGTTTATGTTGATTTATATTATAGGTACTGTCTTTTTCTTCCCAGGCGCTTTTTTAACCTTAGCAGGTGGTGCAATTTTCGGACCTGTGTGGGGGACACTCTATAACCTGACCGGTGCAACTATTGGTGCAGCGATTGCCTTTTTATTAGCGCGCTACCTTGCATCAGACTGGGTTGAAAAAAAGACAGCGGGTCGCTTGGCACAATTAAAGGGTGGGGTAGAAGAAGAAGGTTGGCGCTTTGTTGCTTTTGTCCGCTTGGTACCATTGTTTCCTTTTAATGTATTGAATTACGCATTGGGTTTGACGCGAATTAAGTTTTTACATTATTTGATTACTTCTTATATTTGCATGTTCCCTGGTGCCGTTGCCTACACTTATCTTGGCTATGCAGTACGTGAAGGCGCATCTGGTGGTGATGGCTTAATACAAAAAGGGATATTAGCGCTAGCATTGATCGCCGTTAGTTTATTTCTACCTAGAGTGATTAAGCGTATGAGGAATAAACCGGACATATCAGAAGCTAAATAAATCACTGAAAAGGCGACAAAAGTCGCCTTTTCGCTGCTTGCGCTGGTAGAATAGCCCGCTTTAAAAGCTCGGATTAGTAAAAATGACAGTTCGCACCCGTTTTGCCCCCAGTCCAACCGGTTATTTGCATGTTGGTGGGGCGCGTACAGCACTTTTTTCTTGGTTATATGCTCGCAAGCACGGTGGAAAGTTTGTGCTGCGTATCGAAGATACGGACTTAGAACGATCGACTCCCGAATCGGTGAATGCCATTCTTGAAGGTATGACTTGGATGGGCCTCGAGTATGATGAAGGGCCTTTTTACCAGACAGATCGTTTTAACCGTTACAATGAAATTATTCAGCAGTTATTGGATGATGGACATGCCTACCGTTGTTACTGTAGTAAAGAACGTCTTGATGAACTACGCGAAACTCAAATGGCAGCAAAAACCAAACCGCGTTATGACGGTCATTGTTTGAAAAATAAAGCTGATGATGTGGATGCACCACATGTGATTCGTTTTCGTAATCCGGTGGGTGGTAGTGTTATTGTCAACGATCTTATTCGTGGCAAAGTGGCGATCAGTAACGATGAGTTAGATGACTTAATTATTCGCCGTACCGATGGTAGTCCAACTTACAACTTAACCGTTGTTGTCGATGATATGGACATGAATATCACCCATGTAATTCGCGGTGATGATCATCTTAACAATGCCCCTCGCCAAATTAATATTCTTAATGCATTGGGTGCAGAAGCACCTATCTATGCACATGTGCCGATGATTTTAGGCGATGATGGTTCTCGCCTCTCGAAACGTCATGGCGCTGTAAGTGTTATGCAATACCGTGATGATGGCTTCTTACCAGAAGCATTATTAAATTATTTAGTTCGTCTTGGTTGGTCACATGGGGATCAGGAAATTTTTAGTATTGATGAAATGATTTCTTTATTTGATATTAATGATGTCAATAAAGCCCCCTCAAGCTTTAATACCGAAAAACTCGAATGGTTAAATCAGCATTACATTAAAGAATCTGATCCAGCACATATCGCAAGCTTGTTAAGCCCACACATGGGTGATTTAGGTATCGATCCATCGCAAGGTCCTGATTTAGTCGAAGTGGTTAAAGCTCAACAAGAACGTGCTAACACATTGGTTGAAATGGCTGACATTAGTCAGTTTTTCTATAAAGATTATGATGACTTCGATGAGAAAGCGGCAAAGAAAAATTTACGTCCAGTTGCAGCAGAACCAATGCAAAAGATTCGTGAGGCATTAGCTGCACTAACGGAGTGGAGTGAAGACACCATTCATACTGCCATTCATGACGTTGCAGACGCACTGGAAGTGAAAATGGGTAAAGTCGCACAGCCTTTGCGTGTTGCGGTTGTAGGGCGTGCTGCATCACCAGGAATTGATGTAACACTATTTTTAGTTGGACAAGATGCTTGTTTGCGACGTATCGATCGTGCTTTGGCATATATTGAAGCACGCGCCAATGAAACTACTGGCAATTAGTTACTAAGGGAAAAATAGAAATGAGTAGCGAAGAAACTACCCGCAGCAATTTTATTCGTCAAATGATTGATGAAGATATTGCCAAGAATAAAAACAATGGTGCGGTTGTCACCCGTTTCCCACCTGAGCCAAATGGTTATTTGCACATTGGTCATGCTAAATCGATTTGTTTGAACTTTGGTGTTGCACAAGATTATAAAGGTAAATGTAATTTACGCTTTGATGATACCAATCCGCATAAAGAAAATATTGAATTTGTAAAATCAATTCAAGACGATGTGAGTTGGTTAGGTTTTGAGTGGGGGGGACGTGCCTTTTTCTCATCAGATTACTTTGAACAACTACACGACTATGCCGTCGAATTAATTAAAGCGGGTAAGGCGTATGTTTGTGATCTTAACGCAGAGCAAGTGCGTGAATACCGTGGCAACTTAACGCAGCCAGGTAAAGATAGCCCAGGACGCTCACGTAGTGTGGATGAAAATCTGGATTTGTTTTCTCGTATGCGTGCCGGTGAGTTTGAAGATGGCGCTTACGTTGTACGTGCCAAGATTGATATGGCATCACCCAATATGAATATGCGTGATCCGACTTTATACCGTATTCGTCATGGTGTGGTGCATCACCAAACTGGTGAAGAATGGTGTATTTATCCGATGTATGATTTTACTCACCCTATTTCAGATGCGCTGGAAGGGATCACGCATTCATTGTGTACACTGGAATTTGAAGATCATCGTCCTTTATATGATTGGTTGCTGGATAATATTTCAATTGAATGTCACCCGCAGCAAATTGAATTTTCTCGACTGAATTTAGAATACACAGTAATGAGTAAACGTAAGCTGACTTCATTGGTTGGCGATGGTCATGTTGATGGGTGGGATGATCCACGTATGCCGACTATTGCTGGTTTACGCCGGCGTGGATTTACACCGGCATCCATCCGTGACTTCTGTGATCGTATTGGTGTTACCAAAGCTGATAACACGGTTGAGATGGGCGTACTCGAGAGTTGTATTCGTGACGATTTAAATACGACGGCTTCACGTCGTATGGTTGTGCTTAATCCGCTCAAAGTGGTTTTAACTGACTATGCTGATGATAAAACTGAAAAATTAGAGGCGGCTAACCACCCGCAAGATGATTCGATGGGAACGCGTAAAATTCCATTTAGTAGTGAGCTTTATATTGATCGTGATGACTTCATGGAAGTGAAACCAAACAAGAAGTTTAAACGCTTGGTTACAGGCGGCGAAGTTCGCTTGCGTAATGCCTATGTGATTCGCTGTGATGAAGTCATTAAAGATGAGCAGGGCGAAATCATTGAATTACGTTGTAGTTATGACTCAGCAACATTAGGCGCAAACCCTGAAGGTCGCAAGGTAAAAGGGGTTATCCATTGGGTGTCAGCTAAACACGCATTAGAAGCGGATGTTTATCTTTATGATCGGCTTTACACGAGCCCAAATCCATCCGATGAAACCGATTTGAATCCAGATTCAGTACAGGTGTTGAAAGGCTGCCAATGCGAAGCCGCACTGGCTGATTCTGAGCCTGGTGAGCGCTTTCAATTTGAACGTGAAGGGTATTTCTGTCGTGATTTAGAACCCAGTGAATCAGGCGTGGTACGCTTTAATCGTACCGTTACATTGCGTGATACTTGGGCAAAAATTGAGCAAGAAAATAAAACATAAGTCGTTTTAAAACAGGTATAATTACCCTGTAGCCCAGTCAGACAGCTATTTTTGATGATAGCCATTGACACAATGCTCGTACTACATTAAAGTGCGCGCTCTGTTTTCGGGGCTATAGCTCAGCTGGGAGAGCGCTTGCATGGCATGCAAGAGGTCGGCGGTTCGATCCCGCCTAGCTCCACCAGATAGAAAACAGTAAAAATTAGTCCCGTTCATCTAGAGGCCTAGGATATCGCCCTTTCACGGCGAGTACAGGGGTTCGACTCCCCTACGGGACGCCATATAAATGAAAAGGCCCGCTTATTTAAGCGGGCCTTTTTTTGTGTCTATTAAGGTTAGGAAGCGTGTTGTTAGTTAACTGCGACGCTTACTCCAAAAATGCGTCGTTAACAGTTTCATATTTGTCGATAGGTCAGACATTGCATTACTCGCCTGTTCACTGGTATTAATACCAAAGATACTAATTTCAGAGGCCTGTTGTATGTTTACGATATTTTGACTGACTTCAGTGGCAGCATCTGATTGTTGTTGCATAGATTCAGCAATTTGTTTACTCATATCGTTAATGGTACTGATGGCATCAGCAATAACATCTAATGACGCAACAGCTTCATTGCCACGCGTAATACTCTTATCTGTTTGATTACGACTTTTTTCCATAACTTCAACCGCTTTGTTTGAACTACGGTGTAATCCTTCGATCATTTCTTGAATTTCTCGGGTTGAATCATGAGTACGGGTTGCCAGTGTCCGTACTTCATCTGCCACTACCGCAAAGCCGCGACCCTGTTCGCCAGCACGTGCTGCTTCAATTGCGGCATTGAGTGCGAGCAAGTTTGTTTGTTCTGCGATACCGCTAATGACATTGACGACACTGCTGATTTTGTCACTATTTTCATGTAATTCTTGGATAACCTCACTGGCTTCTCGAACATCTTGTGAAAGTTCTTGAATTGCTTCCATTGTGTGATTAACAACTTGTTTGCTCTTGAGCGTTTCAGTATCAGCTTGCTTTGATGCTGCGGCAGTATTTTTTGCATTATCGGCAACATAATCGATATTACTCGATATTTGTGTAATAGCGGCAGCAACTTGTTCTGTTTCTTCATATTGGTTTTTGATACTGAGATTATTCATACCAATGGAATTTGCCAATTTAGCTGAAAACCCTGAAATCTCATTGGCAGTATCATCTACTCGACCTATAACTGCACCTGTTTCTGTTTCCAGATATTTTAGTGCTAGCATGATTTTCCCAGTTTCATCACATCGCCCTGTAAACACATGACATGCGATATGATTATCAAATATGTTGGCTGTCTTTGCGAAAATTTTACATAGCGGTTGTATTTCCCGATATGAAAAAGCAGTAATGATGGCAGCACCAGGTAAAAAGCTAAGTAATGCCACGATAATACTAAGCTGACCCGCGTAAAGAGGAATTGATAATGTTGCTAATTGTAGTAAGAAAATGGTTGCCATTAACTTGTATTTAAATCTAAAAGCTTTATGTGTAATAAAACGAGGCAGTTTATTGGCATTGATTTGTGCGTAGAGTTTTTTTGCACGTTCAACCTCTTCTGCTGAAGGTTTGCTACGAATAGATTGGTACTCATAGACCTCACCATCTTTCATAATAGGTGTTACATACGCTTTAACCCAGTAGTAATCACCATTCTTACAGCGGTTTTTAACAATCCCCATCCATGAATTACCCGTTTTGAGTCTATTCCACAAATCCTCAAAAGCAGCTGATGGCATATCAGGGTGTCTAACAAGATTATGATTTTGACCAAGGCATTCTTCTTTTGTGAAACCACTAATATTAACAAAATCTGGATTGATATAAGTGATCGTACCTTTGAGATCCGTTGTTGAAAGAATATTCGTGTTAGGTGGAATATCAACTTCGTTATTTGTAACAGGAAGGTTCTTTTTCATATTTCTATCTCATTTATTATTGCATTTACTTGACTATATATTTGTTATCGACGAACTAGATAAAGACTTGAGGTTTATCCATGTATGATTAATGGGTAATGAAACATTATATAAAAAAAGGTTTTTAGATTAGTAAGAATAATTGATAGTTTGAATTCATTGAAAGGGCTGTTTTTCATATGTTTTTTCTTCAAAACAATGTTTAGGTTAATGCTTTGAAGTTAATTGCCGATAGAGTTCATATATCTTGTTGGGTGACAGGGCATAAATATGAAATTATCAAAGATGACTTTTAAAATGACATTGTATGCTTCTGCTGGGGCAGTGTTGTTATTGCTTGCAGCAATATTAGCAAGCATTAATATAGCGATGTCTAATTTAATGCAAATAGCGATTGATACTGGTTTGAAAGATAGCACTGAACTTGAGTCAATAGCCGTTTCAGAGTGGCGTTTGCTACTATCTCTATCTATTGTAATGGCAGTTGTAATATTTGGAATAGTTATCCATATAAGAAAAAGTTTTCAAACCCCAATCCTTGAATTATCACAGTTAATGGGAAAGGTTAGTTCGCAACATGATTTAACCTTACGTGCTGATGAAAAAGGTAGTAATGAAATGGTGCAAATAGCATCAAATTATAATGAGCTGCTGACAAATTTTGAGAATGTAATAAATAGTGTGAATCGTTCTGTTGGTTCCCTTAAAGATGCAACTCAGGAATTGTCGATAGTGACAGAAAGTAGCGGTGAGCTGACTGCGACGCAACAATCTGAGAGTCAACAACTTGCTGCAGCAATGAATGAAATGGCAGCAACTGCACAAGAAGTGGCTAAAAACGCGGGCGATACTGCCTCTGCTGTACATAGTGCTGAAGACTCTGCTAGACGTAGTGCAGAAATAGCTGTTGAAGCAATGTGCGCAATGGATAACTTGGTTGCAGAGGTTGATAGCGCGGCTGGTGTTATTTCAAAACTTGAAGATGATAGTAGCAGTATCGGTATGGTGCTGGATGTAATTAAAGGGATTGCAGAACAAACAAATTTACTCGCGCTCAATGCCGCAATTGAAGCAGCACGTGCCGGTGAACAGGGTCGTGGTTTTGCAGTAGTAGCAGATGAAGTGCGCACGTTAGCAAGTCGTACTCAAGAATCTACAAACGAAATTCAATCTATGATTGAGAAGTTACAGTCTGGAACACAAGCTGCAGTGAAAGTAATGTTACATGCAAAAGAACTTGGAGAAGGTGGGTCAGCTCAGACAGAGGCAACAGCAGAAGCGTTGGCAGAAATCTCTGGTTCAGTAAAATCGATTAGTGATATGACTAGCCAAATTGCAAGTGCTGCTGAAGAACAAACAGCCGTGGCAGAAGAAATGAGTCGTAACATTGTTAATATTTCAGAAGTGGCAGATTCGACTGTTGCTGGTTCAATGAAAACTGCTGAAACTACGGAACGACTTAAATCATTATCTGAACAGCTACAAGAGTCACTGGGTGCCTACAAGCATTAATTTTGTAGCGGAAGTCTAATATAGAATACTACACCTTGATTATCACTGCGGTTTTCTGCGGTTGCAGTACCATGATGAAATTCTGCTATGAGTCTAACAATAAATAAGCCTAGGCCTAGATGCGTGCTAGCCTGTTTTCCTTCTCTTAGTGACACCATTGAATCAAATAGCTGGCTTTGCATCGTTTGAGGAAGTGATGGGCCAAAATTATTCACCGCCAGAGTTATTAGATTGCGTTCATGCGACAGGCTTATTTCAATAGGTTTGTCTTCCTTGCTGAAATCCATCGCATTGGTAATTAGCTTATCGAGCATTTGAGCAATTCTATCTGGGTAACCGGATAATGAAATTAGCTCATGATCAGTTACAAAATTGAATTTTTGCTCAGGATAGGCGAGTTGGTATCCATCAACACAGCCTGATACTAACTTAACAAGATTAAACTCTTCAGAGTCTGATGACTGCAGGGCTTGTTCAAGCCGAGTTGCTTCATTTATGCTTGTAAGAATATTACTAAGTCTGCCAATACCTTGACTGGCTCTTTGTGTATAAGGTTTGGCACTCTCTGGTAGGTCTTCGAGCTCAAGATTATCAAGTGATGAGCGCACTACTGCGAGAGGTGTACGAAGTTCATGGGAAAGCTTGCTCGCCATGGTTTCCAGATAGCGTGTGTATTCTTGTAAGCGTGTCATCATGTCGGCAAAGCTGCGAGATAAATCACCGAGTTCATCGCTTGATTGTGATGCCACAATATCACCTTGTACACGACCGTCTGAACTAATAACAGCTTCTGTTTGTTTGTGTAATTGTCTAATACGACTGGATAGACGAGTAGCAAAAATAATTAGAAATAAGGTGGCGGCTAAAAAAACGATAATAGTGACATTCATTAAGTTTTTTAAGGCATTGTTTTGCAGTGTTTGAATATCATTATTAGTTTGTTCTACAACGACTGCACCAATAATTTCACCATTATCCCAAACTGGATGACTTGCCGATAAGATAACTGCTTGCTGATCTGATGTACGGCGCCAGTTAATTGCCGGTTTGCCTTTTAAGGCAGAAACAACGTCTTGCCCATCAAGACGGGAGACACCATCAAGATTATCATCAATCTGCTGACTGGGTTGTTGCAGTAACAAACGATAAATAGGTTCTAGTATAGAACCTATTAGGCTTGTAGATGTTTCTGCTAATGTCGTAGTATTTTCAGATAGTGAACCTGTTAAGGCAAGTACGTGGCGGTTTTTGTTAATAACCCATATTCGTGAGTTACTTCTATTAAGACCTTTTAGTATTTTTTCAATATCTGGAGAGGGAGTAAGAATACTGCCAAGTTCATTGCTTGATTGTGAGCTAGCAGTGCTGAGTAAATATTTTGTTGCTCTTAGTTCTGGGTCATCAACATCAGCAACGGTAAAACTAATTTTGTTGCCAAGCATCGATTGAGGGATTCTCAATTCAAGATTGTAACCTTCAGTTGTTTCTTGCCATTCACCTTTAATACGAACTTCAGGACGAACTGGTGTAAAATTATTTGGCTCATTAGGAAGTAGGTAAGCATTCACCCATCCTGGTGCCTGAGTACTGAGAATATAACGTTGTTTATTGCCTTGTGGATCTTGTAAGGCAATCAGTAAATGGTCACTTTTATTTAGTTTTAAGCTATTAGGTTTGCGATAAACAATCTGATCATCTTTGACGATGAGTAGGGTATAGAAATACTTCCGATATTTACCAAATAAGTGTTGAAAGGAAAGTGATGTGGGATCATAAGGGCTATTGCCTTGTATGAGTGATTCAGCGGCATACTGACGGGCATGATCTAGGTGTTTTACCCAGTCATCAGTATAGCCATCTAACTGGATTGCTTGATTCAATTTTCTTGCATAAACATTACTTTGATCATCTAGACTAAATGAAATATCTGCAGTGGGTTCAAATAGATTACGCCGGTTATGCATGACGGTTGCAATAGTTTGGGCACTTTGAGCCAGCGTGATTTGCTTACTTTGTTTTAAAAAAGCTTCCATTTCTCGTAAATATTCGTAACCTGCCCAAGGAATAACCAGTAAGGCTAATGAAACAACGAGTAGTTTACTGCGTAGCCTGAAAGCTCGTTTATTTTTTGTAGGACGAGAGGGGTTAATCATTTTTCCATCTGTAACCCATGCCATAAACTGTTTCGATGGCATTAAAGTCAGGATCAAGTTGGATAAATTTCTTACGGATACGTTTTATGTGAGAGGTGATAGTGCTGTCATCGACAACGACGTTAGCCTCACTCATTAAGTTGTCGCGATCTTTTACATGGCCGGGAAACTTTGCCAGTGCATGAATAATCCAGAGTTCTGTCAAGGTTAAATCTAAAAGCTGTTCATTCCATTTTGCATGCATGCGCTGCATATCAATGATGAGCTTATTGCGATGCAGGATGTCATCGTTATCTGGTGGAGAGCGTAAGGCTTCGACGCGTCTGAATAATGCAGCAATACGAGCAGTAAGGTGAGTCAGACTAATATCTTTAGTTAAGTAATCATCGGCGCCAAGGCGTAAGCCGGAGACGGTATCAAAATCACTTTCTCTGGCCGTTAAGAATATAATTGGTAAGCTCTTGGATAGCTCCCGCAGTTCACGACAAAGCTCAAACCCACCTTCAACATCATCGCCCAAACCGATATCTAAAATAGCCAGATCAGGTAGACGAGTATTGAAAGCTTTCATAGCACTGGGTCTATCCGCATAAGTTTGTACCTCGTAGCCTTGGCGACGCAAAACATCTGCATAGTTATCACGGATGGCAGGTTCGTCTTCAACAATGGCTACACGGCGACTCATGGATAAATTGTCTTTAATTTATGGTTACTAGTTTGAATGTACTTTACCTGAACCAGTCGATGAGATCA
>JALTKP010000103.1 GCA_027078075.1 Gammaproteobacteria bacterium
CATAAACATAATGTTTCAAGTTTGAGAGTGCAAAAGAGGAAACGACCCAATCAATGCACTAACTTCAATTACACTAGTTAACCCCCAAAATACATAATAAGGTCAGGCTAAAACAGCAAGAACACGCATTTTCCCTTGGCAAACCGTCTAAAACTGAGAAATATTTCCCAAATACCTCATCTTTTCATATTAATTTTCCAGTAAACCGCCTATAATCTTTACATGTTCTGGGAAAATATTCCCAACATATGTATAATCAGGACATATCCTGCATTAGTTATATATCGGAAGATATACGACCTAGGAGAGAGAGAATGAATAAAACTATGAAAAAGTCAGCACTAACACTTGCCATTATTGCTTCTTTGGGCCTTTCTGGATGTATCGACAGTGGCAGCAGCAGCGATTCATCATCACAAACAACCTTAAATAAAACAACCACTGGTGTTATTACCGGCTTTGGTAGTGTTTTCGTCAATGGTGTGGAGTATGAAACTGATTCTGCAAATATCAACATAGATGGTACCCAAAACGCCGCAGGGGATGACAGTGGATTAAAACTGGGTATGGTTGTTACCTTGTCAGGTGATGCCTCCGGTGCGACTGGTACAGCGGTTTCCATTGAGTTTAATGATGAAGTGGAAGGTGTAGTAACGGCTATTCCTGCAGTGGATGGTGCGCTGAAAATTATGGGCCTGACCATCAATACAGATGAAGACACGGTATTTGAAAGTCAGGACGCTAGCGTTACAACAATTGATCAAATCGCACTGGGCAACGTTATTGAGGTGAGTGGTTATTCCGCTGGCGATGGTGTGGTTTGGGCCACTAGACTGGAGTTGAAAAAAACCGCACTTGAAGCCGATGACGAAGTTAATTTAAACGGACTGGTAAGTCAGCTAAGTGGCACAACTTTCATGATTGGTGAGATGCTGATTGATTTTAATACAGCTTCATTGGATGAAGATATCGATGTATTAGCTAATGATATGTTGGTAGAGGTGAAAAGCGATGGCACTATGTCAAACGGTGCATTGGTTGCGACTGAAATTGACTTGAAAAGCAAAAAGAAAAACAAGATTGAAACTGATGGTGATGATGACGAAGTTGAAGTGGAAGGCGTAATTACCAGCACAGCGTTAAACGGTGGATTTGAAGTAAATGGTGCACCAGTTACTTTTGATACCAATACTCGTTTCGTTCATGGTTCGGAAGCGACCTTAAATATTGGCTATAAAGTGAAGGTGAAAGGAGCAGTTGATGCGACTACTGGTGATTTTATCGCTCAAACCGTC
>JALTKP010000104.1 GCA_027078075.1 Gammaproteobacteria bacterium
CGGGATGATAAAAGGAAAATACTAAGGTGGCCTTCTCAAGTTTGTTCTCTAAAAAGCAGCCCCCCGTATTGGGGCTCGATATTAGCTCCACAGCGGTGAAATTGCTCGAGCTGAGTCATTCCGGTGGTCGTTACCGCGTAGAAAGCTACGCCGTAGAGCCATTACCCTTAAATTCCGTTGTTGAAAAGAATATCAGCGACATTGAAGCCGTTGGTGAAGCTATTCGACGTGCAGTTAAGCGTTCTGGCTCAAAAACCAAAAATGCAGCGGTTGCTGTAGCCGGCTCTGCTGTTATTACTAAGGTAATTTCAATGCCCGCGTCACTCAATGACGAAGAAATGGCAAGCCAAATTGAATTAGAAGCCGATCAATACATCCCTTACCCGCTTGAGGAAGTAAACATCGATTTCGAGATTATCGGTAGTTCAGGCAAAGATGATGACCGTGTTGATGTCTTACTTGCTGCATCTCGTAGTGAAAATGTCGATGTCCGTGTCGCAGCCTGTGAAATCGGTGGCTTAAAATCATCGGTTATCGATGTTGAAGCCTACGTAATGGAAAACGCATTTGAATTGTTAGTTGACCAGATACCTGATGGTGGTGCAGATAAAACTGTCGCCATTGTTGATATTGGTGCAACCATGACCACACTCAGCGTGCTGCATGATAAAAAAATTATTTACACCCGTGAACAAGTCTTTGGTGGCAAACAGCTCACCGAAGAAATTCAACGCCGCTACGGTTTATCTTATGAAGAAGCCGGTATGGCTAAACGTCAGGGTGGTCTACCTGATAACTACGTGCCAGAAGTTCTAGAGCCTTTTAAAGAAGCAATGGCACAGCAAGTTAGTCGTTCTTTACAATTCTTCTTCTCTTCCAGCCAATACAATAGTGTTGACCATATTTTATTAGCTGGTGGTAGCGCCTCTATTGCAGGCGTCGATGATCTCATTGAATCAAAACTGGGTACTAACACCAGTGTTGCAAACCCATTCACCAACATGTCGTTATCTTCCAAAGTAAAAGCGCAAACCCTCAGTAATGATGCGCCTGCGTTGATGATTTCATGTGGCTTGGCATTAAGGAGCTTTGACTAATGGCAAGGATTAACCTACTGCCTTGGCGCGAGGAACTGCGCAAGGAGAGGATGAAACAGTTCCAGACAATTGCCGGCTTGGCTGCGTTTCTTATGATCGCAATTATCGTCCTCGTACATATACGTGTTGGCGGCATTATCGAAAACCAACTTTCTCGTAATAACTATTTGAATAAAGAAATTAAAACGCTTGAGAAACAAATTGCAGAAATTAAAGAACTAGAAAAAGAAAAATCAAATCTGCTGGCTCGAATGAATATTATTCAACAATTACAGAGTTCAAGACCACAAGTTGTGCATGTATTTGATCAAATGGTTAGTACTATTCCATCTGGTGTATTCTTAACAAGTATTAAAAATATCGGCCCATCTATTACCTTCGAAGGCTTTGCTCAATCTAACGCGCGTGTTTCTTCCTATATGCGTAATATTGATGATGCCGATTGGTTAACCAGCCCTCGTCTTGATGTCATTAAAACGATTAATGAAAAGGGTCAACGAATCAGTCAATTTACCTTAGTTGTTAAGCAAACAACGCCTGCTGCGAAAAAAGCTGCTGCTGAAGCGGCTGATCAGGAGGTAGTTCAATGAACATTTCTGAACTAAATGAATTAGATTTTCAGGATATGGGCAATTGGCCAATGCCTGCCAAAGCACTTGGTGTTGCGGTTATGTGTATTGTCATATTGTTTGCCGGTTATTGGTTTGACACAAAAGACCAGCTAAGCGAACTAGAACGAGCCGAACAACAAGAACGAAAACTGAAGGCACAATTTAAAAGCAATGCTAAAAAGGCCGCTAATATTGTTCTCTATAAGCAACAAATGGTTGATATGAAACAATCATTTGGTGCTATGTTAAAACAGCTTCCTAGCGAAACGGAAGTAGCTGAACTGCTTGTTGATGTATCTCAAACAGGTCTTGCAAGTGGCTTGGAATTCGATTTATTTAAAGTTGACAGTGAAGTGCCCTTGGAGTTTTACGCTGAATTACCAATTCGTATTCGCGTAACAGGTAACTACCATGAGTTTGGTAGTTTTGTTAGTGGTGTCGCTGCTTTACCACGAATCGTTACCTTACATGATTTCTCTATTTCTAAAGAAAAAGAGGGCGACAAATTGGTCATGGAAGCAACAGCTAAAACATATCGTTACATAGATGAAGATATTGAAGACACTGCTGCTGCAGGAGGTGCCAAATGAATAATAAGCACCTCATGACGATGCGCTTAGTCAGCGTCACTGCGTTTAGTTTATTGCTTACTGCTTGTGGGAATACAACACATCAAGACTTAATTGATTTTACGGCTAAAACAAAAGCTAATGCACAAAAAACCTCCAGCATTGATGCATTACCCGATATCCAGCCTTATGAAACTTATCTTTATAAAGATAACGATCGTCGTGATCCATTTACTGATATTGTTGCTACAGATGAAACAAACATCTCATCAACTGATGACAGTATTAAGCCACCTACAAATCACCGTAAAGAAGCGCTTGAAGCCTTCCCACTAGATTCATTACGCATGATAGGTACGCTACAACGTGGTGATACATTATGGGCTATTGTAAAAATTCAAAATAATCCAGATGGTGGCATTCATCGCATCGTCACCGGCAACTACCTCGGTCAAAATTATGGTCGAGTTATTAGTGTGTCAGAAGAACAAATTAATCTCATCGAAGTTATACCAAATGGACTTGGAGGCTGGCGTGAACGCGAAGCTTCCATTGCCCTGAGTGAAGAGTAAGGGGAAATACAATGAGTGGAAACACTATAAACACACGTTCGCAAATAATGCGCGATAATAATATTACAAAACGCATAACAACATGGTTGCTTGCTATAGGGGCACTATTGTTATTACCTGCCTCAGCATATGCTGCTGCGTCGCTCAATGATATTACTTACTCGACATTACCCGGTAACCAAGTTCAGCTTAAATTAAGCTTATCTGGTGATATTCAGGATCCTGTTAGTTTTACAACTGACAACCCGGCACGTATCGCATTAACCTTTGCTAACACCACCAGCAACGTTAAAAAGAAATCAACCAACATCAGTGTTGGTGTTGCACGAAGCGTATCAGCCATCGAAGCTAGTGGTCGTACTCGAATCGTTGTCAATCTAGTTAAACTCGTTCCCTACTCACTTACCAGAAAGGGTGACAACATCTACATTACCCTTAACACGGGTGGCAACAGTCGTAGCACGACAACAGCCTCTGAAACACCGGCAGCTGTTGCAATTGAAACAGGTCAACACAGTATCGAAAATGTTGACTTCCGTCGTGGTGAAAAAGGTGAAGCACGCATCATCATTACAATGTCTGACCCTAAAACCATTGTTGATTTAAAAGAAGAGGGTGGCAAAATTGTTGCTAGCTTCCTAAATACTTCACTACCGGAAAAACTAGAACAAACACTCGATGTTCTTGATTTTGCTACACCAGTAAAACAAATCGATAGTTTCCAGCGTGGTGAAACGGTTAAAATTGTCATTGCCCCAGCTGTGCTTGAGTACGAGCATCTTGCTTACCAAACCGGCAATGTAATGACGATTGATGTTCGTCAAATTAGTAAGGATAAACAAGCCGAATTAAGAAAGAAAAAATTTGGTTACGTGGGTGAAAAACTATCCCTTAATTTTCAAAACATTGATGTTCGTGCGGTACTGCAGCTAATCGCTGACTTTACTGGGCTTAACTTGGTAACCAGTGACACGGTGCAAGGTAACATTACTTTACGCCTGAAAAATGTTCCTTGGGATCAAGCCATGGACATTATCTTAAAAACAAAAGGCTTATCTAAGCGTCAAACAGGTAATGTCATTCTAGTTGCACCAACCGAAGAGATCGCTGCACGCGAAAAACTAGAACTTGAATCTCAGAAACAAATTGAAGAACTTGCACCACTACGTTCTGAATATATTCAAGTGAACTATGCAAAAGCCGGCGACTTAGCTGAACTACTTAAATCAGAAGATAATTCACTTTTATCTATCCGCGGTAATGTAACTATTGATGAACGTACAAATACATTACTAGTTCAAGATACGGCTGATAAGCTGATTCAAATACGTGGCTTGGTGAATACACTTGATATTCCTGTACGACAAGTACTGATTGAGTCTCGAGTTGTAGTTGCTAATGATGACTTCAGCAAAGATCTTGGGGTTCGCTTTGGTGTTAATAAAAACTCTTCAAATACGGGTGGTGCAGGAACTGTTTTCTCCGGTAGTTTAAATGGTTCAACTCAAACATTGAATCGCGACACATTACTGCAAGCTGATCGCCTGAATGTGAACCTACCGGCTTCACCAACCGATGCAACAGCCGCATCCATTGCACTAGCAATTGCAAAACTACCGTTCGGTAACTTACTTGAGCTTGAGTTATCCGCCCTTCAACAAGAAGGTCGAGGTGAAGTAATTTCTAACCCTCGCGTAATAACAGCGAACCAAAAAGAAGCTTATATTGAACAGGGTACTGAAATTCCGTTCTTAACTGCTTCAGCAAATGGTTCAACAACCATTACCTTCAAAAAGGCAGTATTGAGCCTACGTGTAACACCTCAGATTACACCAGATGATCGCGTAATTATGGATTTGACTGTTACTCAAGACACAATTGGTCAGTTCATTAACTTACTTGGCTCATCGGTTCCTAGTATTGATACTCAGGAAGTAACAACTCAAGTTCTTGTTGATAATGGCGAAACCGTTGTATTAGGTGGTGTATACCGTCGTGAAACACGTGATGAGTCACAACGTGTTCCCTTCTTCGGTGACTTACCGTATGTTGGGTTCTTATTCAAACAGACGGTTAATGTGAATGAAAAACAAGAACTACTTATTTTCGTTACACCGAAAATTATCAAAGACACTTTACGTCTTAATTGATAATTAGCGCTTAGCACGTCACAATCGGGGTCTGGCTTTATTAAACAAGCCAGGCCCCTTTTTTATGAAATCGTTAAAATTATGAATCATGCAAGCAACATATTCCTAGTTGGCCCTATGGGGGCAGGCAAAACCTCTGTTGGCAGACAACTGGCCAAGGCACTAAAACGTGAGTTTCTCGATAGTGATAAAGAAATTGAAGATAGGACAGGTGTCAGCATACCCACTATTTTCGATATTGAAGGCGAAAGTGGCTTCCGCACACGTGAACAACAAATCATCAATGAATTAACCCAATACGATAAACTAATATTGGCTACTGGAGGCGGTGCTGTCTTAAATAAAGACAATCAAAAAGCACTACAATCGCGTGGAATTGTGTTTTACCTCAATGCCAGCATTGATCAACTCTTTCAACGCACCCACCGTGATAGAAACCGTCCTCTTTTACAAACAGATAACCCAAAACAGAAAATTACCGAATTATTAGAAATACGTGATCCTATTTACCGTTCTGTTGCTGATTATGTCATCGAAACGGATGGTCAAAGTGTACGTAACGTTGTTGATGATATCTTACGGCACCTTGAAGAAAACTAAAACACTTCGCAATTCATCTTACGCAAGACATTGATAGTCCAAACATTATATAATCTGTCTAATTATTTTTGAGAATCTAAAAGATGAAAACATTAAACGTCGATTTGGGTACCCGTAGCTATCCTATCCATATCGGTACTGGACTACTCGATAACCCTGAACTCATTCGCCCCCATATACAGGGAAGCGAAGTCATGGTCGTGACCAATGACACCATTGCCCCACTCTATCTTGATCGTTGTTTAAAATTACTCGATGGCTATGACGTTGCCACCACAATTCTGCCAGATGGTGAGCAATACAAAACACTCGATACACTTAATTTGGTTTTTGATGGTCTGCTCAAGAAACATTTCACACGACGCTGCACACTAATTGCCTTAGGTGGCGGCGTTATTGGTGATATTACAGGGTTTGCTGCGGCAAGTTACCAGCGTGGCGTTAATTTCATCCAGATTCCAACTACCTTATTGGCACAAGTAGATAGTTCAGTAGGTGGTAAAACAGGAGTGAATCACCCGCTAGGCAAAAATATGATTGGCGCGTTTCATCAGCCTCAGTGTGTTATCGCTGATACTGACACTTTAAACACATTAGATGATCGACAGCTTTCAGCAGGTATTGCCGAGGTCATCAAATATGGTCTTATTAATAAACCTGATTTCTTTACTTGGTTAGAAAAGAACCTATCAAAACTATTGTCTCGTGATTCAGATGCGCTATCACACGCCATTGAATGCTCTTGCCAAGACAAAGCCGAAATCGTTGCCGCAGATGAAAAAGAATCCGGTGTACGCGCCTTACTTAATCTTGGCCATACTTTTGGTCATGCGATTGAAACAGGTACAGGCTATGGAACCTGGTTACACGGTGAAGCAATTGGTTGCGGCATGCTAATGGCCGCGGAGCTTTCACACAAGCAAGGTTGGTTCACACAAGATGAACTTGATCGCACACAACAAATTCTTCAGCAGGCAAATCTTCCCATACTCCCCCCTACTTCAATGAGTAATAAAGATTTTATTGAAATAATGTCTGTCGATAAAAAAAATCTCGAAAAGAAAATTCGATTGATTCTAATGAAGGGAATTGGTAAAAGTTTTATCAGCGATGATTTTGACACCAACTTATTAAATGAAACTTTATCTGATAGCCTCTCACGAGCGCAACAAGGATAACGTATGCAAAATCGCCTACTTGCCAGCTATGCAGCATTAGACGAAACAACTCGCGGTCGACGACATGCTGAAGAGTCTCCTGCTTATCGAGGTGAGTTCCAACGTGATCGAGATCGTATTATCCACTCCACCGCTTTCAGACGCTTAGAATATAAAACCCAAGTTTTTGTTAATCATGAAGGTGATTTATTTCGTACCCGCCTTACTCACTCAATTGAAGTTGCACAAATCAGTCGCACCATTGCTCGCTCTCTTAATTTGAATGAAGATCTTTCTGAAACGATTGGCCTCGCACATGATCTAGGTCACACACCTTTCGGCCATGCTGGGCAAGATGTGCTTAACGAATGTATGCAAGAATACGGTGGCTTTGAGCACAACTTACAATCACTACGTGTCGTTGACGAACTGGAAGAAAAATACGCACAATTCCCTGGTCTTAATCTTACCTTTGAATCCAGAGAAGGCATTCTTAAACACTGCTCAAATAAAAATGCAAAACTATTAGGTGATGTGGGTGAGCGTTTTATTAAAAAACTACAACCATCACTCGAAGCACAGCTAACTAATCTTGCTGACGAAATTGCTTATAACAGTCATGATGTTGATGATGGTCTTCGTTCCGGTTTAATCAGCTTACAACAACTTCGTGAAGTTGCGTTTCTAAATACACTTTACGAAGACGTGGAAAAGAAATACCCCGAATTACCGGATCGCCGTAAAATTTATGAAATCGTGCGGCGCTTAATTAGCATTCAAGTTATCGATCTCATTGAAACCAGCAAGTCTCGAATTGATTTGATTAAACCAGAAACAATTAGTGACGTCCGCCAACACAGTGAGTCTATTATTTCGTATAGCAAAACTATGTGCGAACAAAACCTTGCCATTAAACGCTTCTTACGTGAAAACCTTTATATGCATTATCGCGTGCGTAGAATGAGTGCAAAATCTTCACGTATGATAAAAGAATTATTTAATGCTTTTATGGACGATACACTGCTACTACCACCTGAGTACCAATCAAGCGTTAAACAACAAACAACTCAATCAGATAAGGCGCGTATTATTGCCGACTATATTGCAGGCATGACCGATCGCTATGCTATGTCTGAACACGGTAAATTATTTGACCCTAAACAACTTACCTGAATCTACTATGAATATAATTATTAATCTTAATCGATTTAAATAATATGCGTATATACATGCAGCAGATACCCGTAGAATCTGGACAAGCACCACGCTTCCTGCATCTTATTATCCAAGAAGACTTGTTAAACGGTTGGTCTTTAGTTCGAGAAATGGGTTATCAGGGCAATGCTGGTCGAGTTCGTCGTAATCATTTTGACGAATACCCTGCTGCAATGGATGCAATGTTAAAAGAACGTGACACACAAATTAAACGTGGCTACCAAGTCGTTTTTGTTGATGGACAAGGGCAACATCATGAGTGAAACACAACTTTCAGAATCTTATGCATCAGTTAGCTACCTACAGCAATACCAATTAGCTCGAGAACCATTTGCAGTTGATGCTGACTCTAATCAAGACGATTTCTTTTTGCTTGATGCCGAGCGTGCCCAACGACTTAACATGCTCTACCACATGTGCCAAAACAGCGAATTATTGTTGGTGGTTTCTGGTGTTGAAGGTAGTGGCAAAACTAGTCTACTCAATAAATTTCTTGAAATGCGCACTGATAATTGGCGACAGTGTGTTATCAATGCCACCACCACCACAAACCCTGATCAATTATTAATTGAAATTGGCGAAGGCTTTGGCCTTCCACAGGACTCTGTTAATTTTGGTAGTGGTTTAGAAATGTTGCAAAAACGCCTCACTGAAATGAAACGCAGTGAGTTAATGCCTATTTTAATTATTGATGATGCACACCAACTTCCAACTGCATCATTAACGATTTTATTAAAACTATCTGAACTTGCTGATGCTGATGAACGCCTTTTAAGAATTGTATTATTTGGCGAACCAAGCATAAATGAAATGTTTAATGCGCCAGAACTAAAAGAAGTGAAACATCGCATCACACATACCTTAACAATGCCATCATTAGATGAGAAACAAACTCTCGAATATATTAAGTATCGTTTTTCAGTTGCAGGCTTACAAGGCGACATTCCTTTTTCTAATACTCAATTAAAACAAATCTATCGACAATCAAATGGTATCCCTGGTTTAGTTAATCAACTTGCACAAGCAATTTTATTAGGCTCTATCATAAAAAATGATTCTGGCCCAAGTCTATCGGTACGCTTTCGCTCTGGTATTTCAATATTATTAATTCTAGGGATTGCTGCAACTATTACTTGGTTTCTTACCCGAGATGTCATTGACTCACTTGGTAAATCACAACCTGATCGAACTGCGAAACTAGAAACACGTGATCTTCCTTTATTACCGCCCAGTAAAAAAATTCCTGAATCACAAATTAATAAATCAGCAGAGCCTATAGCTGCCAAGCAAGCTACAGACTTTGATGCGATTAGTGGTGGTGCGCATGCAACATCGCCTGCACCAATTACAGATGATAAAGACACTATCACCAACGAAACTAACGTAAAACTCACTGAAACAACGATACCACCTGTTGATACGACAAGTATCGTTGTTAAGCAAGCTATTAAAACTGACAAAACTACTGTCACCAAGCCAACTGCTAAACCTCTTGTGACTCAATCTGAAAACGTTATAGTTGTAACGCCGCCACCAAAAGTAGTAACAAAGCCGGTGCCAAAACTAGCATCCACCAAAAAACCAGCTGCACCAAAACCAGCTGTTAAAAAGCAAACTATAAATATTAAGCAGGTTAAAGCTTCTAAAAAGAAAAGCTGGCTCTCACAACAAAATCCTAATCATTTCACTCTGCAGCTAATGGGTAGTCGAAAACGCAGCTCCCTAAACCTAGTTCAGCGTGCCCATAAAATTGCCGCTGAGAGCGCCATTATCCAAACCAAGCTAAAAGGTGCTGATTGGTACATCCTTATCTACAAGAGCTTCCCGAGCAAACAACAAGCGCGTGACGCCGTTAAAAAGCTACCCAGGGCACTTCAGCTCACTCAACCATGGCCTCGTCCACTCAAAGACCTCAAAAAGCTAAAATAAACGCACCAAAATAGTGCATACTTGTAATTCACTTTGAATTATAAGGCTTTTAGCCATATCTGAATTGCTAATTTTATCCCCCCGCCTGTATAATTACTGCCCTTTTGCCTAGGTCGCACGCGATCTCGGCGTTCGGAACAATTTCAATCTACGTGAACGGGCTGTACTGTGAGTTATTCAGATAAAATTCAATCTGGCATCTACCGACCAGAATTCGAAAGAGACAACTGTGGCTTCGGCCTCATTGCGCATATGGATGGCGAACCTAGCCATTGGCTACTTGATACAGCGATTGGCGCACTTGCCCGCTTAACCCATCGTGGGGCTGTTGCCGCCGATGGCAAATCAGGTGATGGTTGTGGCTTATTAATTAGCAAACCCGATGGTTTCTTACGCAACGCTGCTAAAACAGAAGGTTTCACCCTTAAAGATAACTATGCCGTTGGCATGGTATTCCTTAATAATGATAACAAGCTGGCAGATACTGCGCGCGACAGTCTCGTTAAAGAATTAAGACAAGAAGGCCTAGATGTACAAGGCTGGCGTGTTGTACCCACTGATTCATCCGCTTGTGGTGAAGAAGCATTATCGAGCCAACCACAAATCGAACAGATTTTTATCAACCCTACCGATGGCATGGACGATGCTGATTTTGAGCGTCACCTCTACATCGCACGCCGCCGTTGTGAAAAAGCCATTGAAGACAATGATCCCATGTTCTACGTGTCATCGCTGTCTTCAAAAGTTATTTCGTACAAAGGTTTGGTCATGCCTGAAAACCTACCGGTTTTCTTCAAAGACTTAAAAGACACCAACATGGCATCCAGCCTTGCTGTTTTCCACCAACGTTTCTCGACCAACACATGGCCGCAGTGGCGTTTAGCACAACCCTTCCGCTACCTTGCGCACAACGGTGAAATTAATACCGTACAAGGAAACCGTAACTGGTCTGTTGCACGTGGGCATAAATTTGAAACACCAACAATCCCAATGGAAGATGTACGTCCATTGGTTTCAATGACAGGTTCCGATTCAAACAGCATGGATAACATGCTTGAGGCACTGCTTGCCGGTGGTATGGATATTTTCCGTGCGATGCGTTTATTAATTCCACCTGCATGGCAAAATGTTGAAAACATGGATCCCGATCTACGTGCTTTTTATGAATATAACTCTATGCACATGGAACCATGGGATGGCCCTGCAGGTGTAGTATTAACCGATGGTCGTTATGCGGCTTGTACCGTTGATCGTAATGGTCTTCGTCCTGCACGTTGGGTAATCACTAAAGATCGTCACATTACCGTTGCATCTGAAGTTGGTGTCTACGAATACAATCAAGAAGATGTAGTTGCTAAAGGTCGTTTGAAACCAGGTGAAATGTTTGCTGCCGATACACAAACCGGTGAATTATTATTCCCGAATGATATCGACAACATGCTTAAGGGTCGCCAACCTTACAAAAAATGGATGAATGAGAATGCTCGTCATCTTGAATCCAAGCTAAAAGAAAAATCATTTACTGACTACATGTCAGTTGATGAGTTAAACGCTTATCAAAAAATGTTTCAGGTTACGTTTGAAGAACGAGATGAAATCATTCGCGTGCTGGGTGAAAATGGAATGGAAGCCATTGGCTCCATGGGTGACGATACACCGTTCCCTGTACTGTCACGCTTAGTACGCTCACCTTACGATAATTTTCGCCAACAATTTGCACAAGTGACCAATCCACCGATTGATCCTATTCGTGAGCAAATTGTTATGTCGCTGGAAACTTGTCTCGGTCGTGAACGCAATATGTTTGAAGAAACGGCTGAACATTCATCACGCTTATTAGTTCGTTCGCCTGTTTTATCGCATGGGAAATTTAAGCAGCTACTCGAAATTAGTAATAACGATAACGACTATGCCTCAGAAACCATTTCTCTAAACTACGCAAATGATGTTTCATTACAAGACGCAATTAATGATATTGCCAGCAAAGCATCTGCTGCTATTAGTAATGGTAAAGTGGTTCTAATTTTATCAGATCGCGATATCAGCAAAGACACTTATCCAGTGCATAGTTTATTTGCCACTGGTGCAGTACATCATCGTCTAATTAAAGATGGTCTACGTTGCGATGCTAACATTGTAGTTGAAACAGCAACAACTCGTGACCCACATCACTGCGCCGTATTAATTAGTTATGGCGCAACCTGTATCTATCCTTACATTGCTTACGAGTGTCTTAATGACATGGTTCGCAACGGCGATGTCGATATTAAAAATATTGCTGATCTTGAAAGAAACTTCCGTCGTGGTATTGATAAAGGCTTATACAAAATCACCTCGAAGATGGGTATTTCTACCATCGCCAGTTACCGTGGTTCACAACTTTTTGAATCAGTCGGACTACATCAAGATGTAGTCGACCTGTGTTTTAAAGATACCACTAACCGCATCTCTGGCATCAGCTTCAAGGAATTTGAAGTTGATCAAAAAAAATTATGTGATCTTGCTTGGAACTCACGCAAGAAAATTGGTCAAGGTGGCTTGTTACGCTATGTTCACGGTGGCGAAGATCATGCCTATAACCCCGATGTAGTTCGTAGTCTGCAGCAAGCCGTAAATAGTGGTGACTTCAGTAAATGGAAGATCTACTCATCACAAATTGATAATCGTGCGCCAATTAGTTTACGCGACATGTTATCGCTTAATAGCGACAAAACCGCCATTAAACTTGATGATGTTGAACCAATTGAAAACATTGTTACGCGCTTTGATTCTGCCGCCATGTCACTCGGTGCCTTATCACCTGAAGCACACGAAACACTCGCTGAAGCCATGAACAAGCTTGGTGCACGCTCTAACTCTGGTGAGGGTGGCGAAGATCCAGCACGTTACGGTACTGTTAAACGTTCAAAAATCAAACAAGTTGCCTCAGGTCGCTTTGGTGTAACACCCGCTTACCTTCGTAGCGCTGAAGTCATGCAAATTAAAGTTGCGCAAGGTGCTAAGCCTGGTGAAGGTGGTCAACTGCCTGGTCACAAAGTAAACGAACTGATTGCTAAGCAACGTTATTGTAATCCTGGTGTTGGGCTTACTTCGCCACCACCACATCACGATATTTATTCTATCGAAGATTTAGCTCAGCTGATTTACGATCTTAAGCAGGTAAATCCTGATGGACTTGTTTCTGTGAAACTGGTTGCTGAAGCCGGTGTAGGAACCATTGCAGCAGGTGTTGCTAAAGCCTATGCCGATCTGATTACTGTGTCTGGTTACGATGGCGGTACCGGTGCATCACCACAAACGTCAGTTAAGTACGCTGGTAGTCCGTGGGAACTAGGGCTTTCTGAAACCCACCAAATTCTTCGTGCTAATGACTTGCGCGGCAAAGTCCGTTTACAAACTGATGGTGGTTTAAAAACAGGGCTTGATGTCATCAAAGCCGCCATTCTTGGCGCTGAAAGTTTTGCCTTTGGTACCGGACCCATGATTGCAATGGGCTGTAAATTCTTACGAATTTGTCACCTTAATAACTGTGCAACCGGTGTTGCTACACAAAACAATGTATTGCGTAGTAAATACTACACCGGTGAAGTTGAAGCCGTCATGAACTACTTCCGCTTTATTGCCGAAGAAGTACGTGAACATTTAGCGCAACTAGGTGCTACCTCACTGTCTGAAATTATTGGTCAAACCCATTTATTAAAAGAACTTAAGGGTGATACCACAAAGCAACAATCACTCGATCTATCACCATTACTTTCTGATGCTGGTGTATCAGCAGATAAAGCTCAGTTCTGTGAACAAGACTTCAACGAACCCTTTGATAAAGGTGAGCTTGCCGAACAAATGGTTAGCGATGCAATTGATGCGATTGAAAATAGTAAGGGTGGCGAATTTAGTTATACGGTTCGTAATACCGACCGTTCTATCGGTGCTCGACTATCCGGTGAGATAGCAGTCCGTCACGGTAACAACGGCATGGACGATGCACCACTTCAACTTAACTTAACCGGTACTGCCGGACAAAGTTTTGGCGTCTGGAATGCCGGCGGCTTAAACATGACACTGGATGGCGATGCCAATGACTATGTTGGTAAAGGCATGGCTGGCGGTAAATTAGTGATTCGCCCAGCTAAAAACAGTCTATTCAAGTCACATGAAACCACCATTATCGGTAACACCTGTTTGTACGGTGCCACTGGCGGCACCTTATATGCCTCTGGTTTAGCAGGTGAACGTTTCGGTGTACGTCTTTCTGGCTGTCATGCGGTAGTCGAAGGTGTTGGCGATCATGGTTGTGAATACATGACCGGTGGCTTAGTCACTATTCTTGGTGAAACCGGTACCAACTTCGGTGCAGCAATGACCGGCGGTTTTGCCTACGTATATGACGAAGACAAAAACTTCGCCGATTGCATCAATGATGATGTTGATATTCACCGCATCCAACCTGAAAACATGGAAGCACACCGCAATCACTTGCGCGATATCATTACCGATTTCGTCAAAGAAACTGGCAGTGAGCGTGGACAATTTATTTTAGATAACTTTGCAGACTGTGCCCGCAAGTTCTGGCTGGTGAAACCAAAAGCCGCCAAACTTGAATCACTAATGGCGAACCTGCAACAGCGAGCTGCATAATAGCAGGCGCAAACGAGAGTATTGAGATGGGTAATAATTTTCAGTTCCTAGATATTGCACGCCATAATCCGCAGAAAAAAGATGCGAAAATTCGTATCAAAGAATTCGGCGAAATCTATGGTGAATTTGATAATGAACGTGCGGCTGAACAAGCTGATCGCTGTTTACATTGTGGTAATCCCTATTGTGAATGGAAATGCCCGGTTCACAACTACATCCCTAACTGGTTAAAGCTGATTGCTGAAGGCAAACTTTTTCAAGCCGCTGATTTATCTCACCAAACCAATAGCCTGCCTGAAGTTTGTGGACGGGTTTGCCCGCAAGATCGTTTATGTGAAGGTGCTTGTACCTTAAGTGAAGGTGGTTTTGGCGCTGTCACCATTGGTGATGTCGAAAAATACATTACTGACACCGCGCTTGAGCAGGGCTGGCGCCCTGATCTTTCTAAAGTTACTGACACAGGCAAAAAAGTGGCGGTCATTGGTGCAGGCCCTGCTGGTTTAGGCTGTGCCGATATACTTACCCGTAATGGTGTCAAAGCCGTTGTTTTCGATCGCTACGCAGAAATTGGTGGCTTACTGACTTACGGTATTCCCTCCTTCAAATTAGAAAAAGATGTCATTAAACGTCGCCGTGAAATCATGGAAGGCATGGGAATTGAATTCAAACTCAACACCGATGTTGGTGTAGACGTTACTATCGAAGAACTGGTTGCTGAATATGATGCTGTTTTCCTTGGTACAGGGACATACAGCTACATGAAAGGTGGCTTCCCAGGAGAAGAATTAGATGGTGTTTATGATGCATTGCCATTCTTAATTTCCAACACCAAAAAATTACTCGGTGAAACAAATAGCTGCATCGATATGAATGGTAAGAAAGTCGTGGTACTCGGTGGTGGTGATACGGCTATGGATTGCAACCGTACTTCGATTCGCCAAGGTGCCGAAAGCGTGAGTTGTGCTTACCGTCGTGATGAAGCCAACATGCCAGGCTCCAAACGTGAAGTTGCCAATGCAAAAGAAGAAGGCGTTGAGTTCCTATGGAACCGTCAACCCGTTGAGATCATCGGTACCGATAAAGTTGAAGGCATTAAAGTTATTACCACTACACTCGGTGAACCGGATGCTAATGGTCGTCGCAACCCTGAGCCAATTGAAGGCAGCGAAGAAATCATTCCAGCTGATCACGTATTAATTGCTTTTGGCTTCCGCCCTAGCCCGCCTGACTGGCTAACTGATCTTGGCGTTGAACTGGATGGGCGTAATCGCGTTAAAGCATCTGCGGATAGTCGCTACAGTTTCCAAACAACTAATGAAAAAATATTTGCTGGTGGTGACATGGTTCGAGGTTCTGACCTCGTTGTTACTGCTATATATGAAGGACGTCAGGCTGCTGAAGGCATTCTGGATTACTTGGACGTTTAAAACCTAATCAATTAAGGAATGCGAGACACTAAAATAATAAACTCTCGCTATAAAATATTATGAGTGAATTACAAAACGATCGCTTCTTGCGTGCCTTGCTACGTGAGCCTGTAGACCGCACCCCAATTTGGATTATGCGCCAAGCTGGGCGTTACTTACCAGAATACCGCGCTACACGCGAGAAAGCTGGCGACTTCATGAGTCTGTGCAAAAATGCTGATCTGGCTTCGGAAGTAACATTACAGCCACTCGAACGTTTTGATTTAGATGCAGCGATTTTGTTTTCAGATATTCTAACTATCCCTGATGCAATGGGCTTAGGCTTATATTTCTCTGCAGGTGAAGGCCCCCGTTTTGAGAATCCAGTTCGTTCTACCGCTGATGTTAATAAAATCGGTATTCCTGATCCTGAAGGTGAATTGCAATACGTAATGAATGCAGTGCGTACTATTCGCCATGACCTTAATGGTCGCGTGCCTTTAATTGGCTTCTCTGGTAGCCCGTGGACTCTTGCTACATACATGATTGAAGGCAGTGGTACTAAAGACTTTGCTAAAAGCAAAGGCATGATGTTTGAACAACCTGCTCTTTTGCATAAACTCTTAGAAAAATTAGCAGACAGTGTCACCAGTTACCTCAATGCACAAATTATGGCAGGTGCACAAACCGCGATGATTTTTGATACTTGGGGTGGTGTACTTACACCACGTGACTATAAAGAATTTTCTCTACGTTACATGCAGCGCATCATTGATGGTCTCATTCGTGAACACGATGGCCGTAAAGTCCCCGTGGTACTGTTTACCAAAGGTGGCGGTTGCTGGTTAGAAGATATTGCCGCTGCAGGCCCTGATGCAGCAGGGCTTGATTGGACAACAGATATTCATGAAGCTCGACAATGTGTTGGTGATAAAGTTGCCTTACAAGGCAATATGGATCCTTCCATCCTTTATGCCTCACCAGAACGCATTCAAGAAGAAGTGAAAATGATTCTTGAAGGTTATGGCAAAGGCAGTGGCCATGTATTTAATTTAGGCCATGGTATTCACCAGCATGTGAACCCTGATAGCGTTAAAGTATTAGTTGATGCTGTGCATAAATACAGCAAAGTGTTTCACGACTAAATTCTTTTAGCTCGCTTTGCGGTACTCAGTTGTTAGCATGTTTGCTTCTTTAAGCACGCCGTAACGTAATGCCATATGCGTCATTTCTACATCACCACGCACATCGAGCTTATTAAAAATACGATAACGATAAGTACTGACTGTTTTTGGGCTTAAACATAACTTTTCTGCAATTTCATTCACCTTAAGACCGCTGACAAACATAAACATAATTTGTAATTCACGATTCGATAGCGTTATAAATGGTGATACCTGTTCGTTATGGGTAGTTTGTTGTGTCATACCTTGTGCAACATCTGTGCTGACATAACGCTTACCTAAACGTGCTGCTTTAATTGCTGAAAACAAATCATTCACCGAACTCTTTCTTCCAAGACATGCAATTGCACCCGCCCGAAGAACTCTCGATGGAAAAGGTTCATCTACTTGGCTGGTTAACACAATAATCTTTAGTGATTTATTATTGGCTAGCATGCGACGCGTTACATCAAAAACAGATAGATGCTCGCAGCCTAAATCCATAATAACAATGTCTGGCTGAATTTTTTTTGCCTTACTCATGCCATCGCTGCTATTCGTTGCCACCTCAACACTACGAATCATCTTATTATCTAACAAAAGCTTACGAATGCCTTCACGTGCTAAATTGTATTCATTTACGAGTAATATTTTGCTCATAATCATTCCTTCTCTTTATCAATCTTATGAGCTTATTTTGAAGGAATGAGATTTTGCCGCGATGACGCATGCCGCAACACAAGTGTGACTTATTCACACCTCAGCATGACGATATTAAAACCAATTAAATCAATAAGTTAAATTCTACTGACGGGTTAGTTTAATTGAACGACCATAATCTTTTATGCAATTAATCTGTTTAGAATTGACTAACTGACAATCGAGATTATGGACGGTCCTCTGAAAGCCGAGTTTTACGACTGGGCTAGGAACAATTGTTGGTGGTTCTTCATCATCGTCACCCGGTATGGTGAGTGGTTTACCAGGAACAACAGACAAGACATTATTATTGTATACAACCGAAAATTCACCTGATTCACTAATATTTTTTAGTGTTGCTACAATTCTATATTTAAAGGTAGTGTTACCACGTTTGCCATTTATGTCTTTCATTGACGCACAGGCAAGCCCACTTCTCTTCTTCTCGCATTGAGTAACACTGGAGGGTAAGTACCTTGCTGGTTTCCGTCCTTCAAGCCACCTTGCATCAAGCAATAAATCACGTAAATCATCGCTTACCACTACAGGCTTGGGCTTAACTACTGTTCTTGGCGTTACTGCTCGTGAAGTTCTAGCTTTGCTTCGTTGTACCAATGCAAACATCTTCTCGTATTCATTGGCGGCTTTCCAAAAACCATTTATCTTTGCTTTTTTAAACCAAAATAAAGATTTATCATAATTTTTAGAAAGGTATTTACCATCCCGGTACATTCCCGCAAGGTAATATTGTGCTGGTGCATATTTCTTATTGGCAGCTTTACGTAACCACTTTTCTGCCTTTGCGTAATTTTTTTTAACACCGGTTCCATTCAGCAACATAAAACCAATTTTAAATTGTGATTTTACATGACCATTTTTAGCTGCTTTTGTAAACCAGCTAAATGCTTTAGCTTCATCAAAACCGGTACCTTGTCCTTTAAGATACATATTACCAACATCATATTGAGATCGTGTTTTGCCTGCTTCAGCCTCCGCAATTTTCTTAGAAAATTGCTCATTCCAAACATAATCACTTGTATCTGCTGATATATAACTCGGCAAAAACACTAATGTTATTAATAATAATATTTTAGTATTCATCTTAAAGGCACACTCCTATGCCTATCCTAAGCTTCTATCCAAGTTTTTGTCGCATCATTTATATCTTGTGATAAGTAACTTTTTCTCTTTTCTCGCCACGGTAACAAACTACATCACGTCCCATTACTTTACAGCGCATTAATTCTTTTTTCTGAGGGCCATAATCTAGTGGTATTACAATATCCGGATCATCCGGATCATCCGGAAAAATAAGAGTAATGTTTTTATTATATTCACCGGTAAATTCACCACGATTACTAAAATTACTAAATGCGGCCTGCATAGTATAAGAGATAACACCGTAGGGCTCGTTGTACTCCATCTCTTTACTCTCACAAAGTACTTTACCTAACTTTTGTTTACAGGTTGTTTGTGAAGAAGGTAGCAATAAAGCGGGCTTACCTTTTAATTGCCATTCATTACTAAGCAAAATATCTTTAACTATCTTTTCATTTAACTTAACTGTTTTTACTGTTCTTGGTTTTGCCTTAGGTTTAGCTTTTGGCTTAGGTTTAGCGCGTACTACTTTAGCAATCGGTGTTGGTCTTGGATCGAATGCCACTTCACGTTTCTTCTCTGATGCCAACTTAGCTTCTAAGCGTTCTATTTCTCGCTTAGCTGGGTTGTAACCTGCCGCGTAAGATTTCTTATGCCAGTTAATTGCTTTCTTTAAATCTTTTTTTACACCCTCACCTGCTGCATAAAGCTTACCCACGTAATACATCGCAGGCTTGTATGATTGTTGTGCCGATTTGTTAACCCACTTAAAACCTTTTGCATGATTTTGTTTGGTTCCCTCACCACGATGATAAAGGTAGCCAAGTTTATACTGTGCTCGTGAATAGCCTTTTTCTGCGGCTTTCTTAAACCACTTAAACGCTTCTTTTGCATCACGTACTGTACCCTGACCTTTAAGGTACATATTCCCAACATCATATTGAGCCTTAAGATTTCCACCTTCAGCCTTAACCATCTTTTTCTCAAATTGCTGGTTCCAGATATAATCGCTGGTATCAGCGACACCCAACAAAGTGACTGAGAACAGATACAATCCAAGCAGTACTTTTTTCATACGCAATAACCCCTGACCAATATTGGCAGTCCTCTATCCCCACAGATAAAACAAGATATTTGATTTAAGTGAAATACTTGTAAATGGACCTTATAGACTAGGTATAGACAAGATTTCCCTATGCCTCAAGGTAAATTGGGGTTATGAAAGAGAAATAAGTAGTTTTTCGATGATATTGTTAGCCTGAGAGGCATAACCACCGCCAAACATATTGAAATGATTAAGAATATGATACAGCTTGTAGATATCTTTTCTTCTAGAATAACCTGAGTTAAGCGGCCAAACCTGTTCATAAGCGGTATAGAAATCTTGTGAAAAT
>JALTKP010000105.1 GCA_027078075.1 Gammaproteobacteria bacterium
GTGTCACCATTATATAACGTGCCAGTACACCACCAGCAGAGTGTCCGACTAAAATCAGTGGCTCTTTAGGGTGCATAGTTTTTACAGCATCGATATAACTGTTTAGGTAACCTGCCTGTATAGGTACAGGCGCTTCACTAGGCAATTCCACGGTGTAAAAACGATTTGGCTCTGAGTCAGGAGGTAAATCCAGACGTACCCCATTTGGTCCTAAGATGAAGTTACCGCCATCTTTCCAGCCATTGATTACGAGACTTTGAGTGATTCCATGTGAGCGCCAATTATGACCACCGCTGAGATAACCGGGTATTAAAATCATCACATCGGCAACGGCATTGAGTGGTAAGACGAACAGCATGAGCAAAGAAAGCATAAGTTTTTTAAACATGACCGGTTACTCCCATCTTTATGTATAAGTAAATGCTAATATATATTATAGGTCGATGTAAATAGATACAATATATCGTGAAAGTTACTTGAATGCTTATTACAAGTAATTGAAAATAAAAGAGAAGGCTATGTTCGGTTGATAGAATGGTTTAGTCTGTCTTTATACAAACAATCAGGTTAAAGGGTTTCAGCATGCGTTTTTTCACTCTTCTTGTTCTCGTTTTACTTTCAGCTTGTGACAGCGATCCAACCAACATTGCACTAGGTACGCTGGAAAGAGCACGTATTGCTCACACGGCTACAACAAACGAGGTCGTGGTTGCTTTGCCTGTTGCACCGGGTAGCCAAGTGGAAAAGGGTATGTTGTTGGTGAAGTTAGATGACACCTTACAAAAAGCGCATGTGAGCAAGGCATTAGCAGACGTGGCGAAAGCAGAGGCCAATCTTGAAAAGCTTCGCAGTGGTGCAAGAGTAGAAGAAGTCGCCGCAGCACGTGCAAAAGTAACTGGGGCTAAAGCCGCACGTGATGAAAGCCAAGCGAACTATTTGCGTTTGCGTGATTTGATTAAAAAGAAAGTTATTAGTAAAGCAGAGCTTGATAAGGCATTGGCCGCACGTGATGCCAGTGAAGCGAGTTTATTGAGTGCACAAGAAGTCTTACTGCAATTGACTAATGGTACACGTGAGGAAGATTTACGTGTTGCCGAAGCATCATTAGATGCAGCAAATGCCGTGTTGGCTAGCGAGCAAAAGAAGTTAGCCGATTTATCTATTGTTTCCACACGCGATGGTATTTTGGATAACTTACCGTGGAATGTTGGTGAGCGCGTTACAATGGGGAGTCCTTTGGCAATCGTACTTGCCGGTAAAGCACCGTTTGCACGTGTTTATGTACCAGAGCCTTACCGAGTTAAAGTGAAAGTGGGTGATCAATTACAGGTGCGTGTTGACGGAATAGAACAAGCAATAACAGGTACCTTGCGATGGATTTCAAGTGAGCCAGCCTTTACGCCCTACTATGCTTTAAATCAGGAAGACCGTGCACGGCTTATGTATTTAGCCGAAGTACAGTTACCGGATAGCCAGTCAGGCTTACCTAATGGAGTACCAGCCCAAGTCATATTGCCATGAGTGAGTTTGTAATCAAGGCTGAAAATCTCAGCCGAAATTTCGGTGATTTAAAAGCGATACAGAATCTGGACCTTGAAGTTGAGAAGGGCAGTATCTATGGTTTTCTCGGACCTAATGGTTGCGGTAAAACCACTGCGATTCGTTTGTTGACCGGTTTGTTAAAACCCAATGGCGGTAAGGTAGAGGTGATGGGTTTAAGTCTGCCCAAAGAAGCTGAAAAATTACGCTTACATATTGGTTATATGACGCAAAAATTTTCACTCTATGATGATTTAACCGTAAAAGAAAACCTGCAGTTTATAGCCAAGATTTTTGGTTTATCAGCCAAGCAAAGGAAAAGCCGCATTAATGAATTACTGAGTGTTTATGGCTTAGATAAAAAACAAAACCAGCTAGCTGGCAGTATGAGTGGTGGGCAACGGCAACGCTTGAGTTTATCGGCAGCTGTGTTGCACAAACCGGAACTATTATTTTTGGATGAACCAACTTCTGCGGTTGATCCTGAAAATCGTCGTGAGTTTTGGGAGCAGTTATTTGATTTAAGTGATCAAGGTACCAGTATTTTAGTATCGACGCATTATATGGATGAAGCGGAACGATGCCATAAGCTAGCCATATTGGAAGCGGGTATAAAGCGCGCCGATGGTTCTCCTGAAGATTTAATGCAACAAATGGGAGCACATGTGATTGAAGTTGCTGCAACGAATTTACGCCAGTTGAAGCAGCAACTATTAAAAGTCGATGGTGTGATCACAGCAGCCCAGTTAGGTGCGAGGTTACGGGTTTTAATACGAGACAGCGTTCTTGATCCCATTGCTTTTTTAAGAGAGCAACCAGGTATAGATATAGGTGATGAACTAGTAAAAGTGCGACCAAGCCTTGAAGATGTATTTGTTACATGTACTGGCGAGGGAAGACAATGAACGCCTTACGAAGAATCTACGCTATTTTTAGTAAAGAACTCACGCAACTTAAGCGAGACAGAATGACCTTTGGCATGGTCGTAATGATTCCGCTGATTCAATTAATGTTATTTGGTTATGCAATTAATACTAATGTTCGCCATGTTCCTGTGGGCGTTGTAGATCACAGCAATACTGGTTTAAGCCGGATATTGGTGCAGACAGTGGGTGCTACACAGGTTGTCGATTTTATTGGTCATTACGATAGTATTAAAGAAGGTGAGGATGCTATTGCAAGCTCAAAAGTACGAGCGATATTAGTGATTCCTAAGGATCTGAGCCAGCGATTGGCTCGTCATCCAACAGTCGGTTTTGGCTTGCCACCATCAACTGATCAGGAAACTAGTCGCCCCGTTGCGCATTGGTTGGTTGATGGTTCAGACACGATTGTTGCCGGAGCTATAAAAAGTCTTCGTTCAATGCCATTAGCAGAATTATTGAGTAAACCGGCTAACCGCAATGTGCCGACTTTTGAAGTAACGCTCCTGTATAACCCAGAACAACGCAGCGCAGTGAATATCGTACCAGGCTTGGTAGCAGTTATTTTAACCATGACAATGATTATGTTTACCTCGGCAGCGATTGTTCGCGAGCGTGAGCACGGTAATCTTGAGATGTTGATCACAACACCGGTGCGTTCGATAGAACTTATGTTAGGAAAAATAATTCCTTACATGTTTATTGGTGCACTACAGGTAGTGATCATTTTAGCATTAGGCTATGTGATCTTTGATGTACCAATTAACGGTAGTTTATGGCAGTTAGCCGCAGCTACTTTTTTGTTTATTACGGCAAGTCTAGTATTGGGGCTAGTGATTTCTACTATCGCGACTAATCAATTGCAGTCAATGCAGATGACAATATTTATTTTACTGCCTTCCATTTTACTATCTGGCTTTATGTTTCCTTATGAAGGTATGCCTGAAGTTGCACAAATGATATCGGAAGGACTACCAGCAACCCATTTCTTACGCTTAATCCGTGGTGTAGTGCTAAGAGATGTAGTGATATTTGATATGCGATACGATGTCGCTTGGTTAATGCTATTCACATTGGCAGGTTTAATTATTGCATCGCTTAGGTTCAAGAAGAATCTTGATTAAGAAAAAGGGTTAATTCATGAGTGCTTATTGGCTGGGAACTATACTTGTTATTTTTATGTTATTTCTAGCGGGATATTTATATTTTAAGAAGCGCCGTAGCAAACAATTAACTTATATAAAGAACTATCATTTTCACCCTGCTATAAAGTCTAAGTTGCTAGCGAAGCATCCCCAGCTAACAGAAGACCAAGTGCATTTGGTTTTCCGGGGGTTACGCGATTATTTCTTTATGTGCAATCGTGCGGGTAAGACAAATGTAGCAATGCCATCTCAAGTCGTTGATGATGCCTGGCATGAATTTATTTTATTTACACGTTCCTATAAACAATTCTGCAGTAAGTCTCTGGGTCGATTTTTACATCACACGCCTACAGAAGCGATGTCTAGTCCAACAATGGCATCAGAAGGTATTAAGCGCGCTTGGCGTCTGGCATGCGCAAAAGAAAGGATTAGTGCTGCTAAGCCAAACCGGCTCCCATTAATTTTTGGTATTGATAGTATGTTGGGAGTTGAAAATGGTTTTAAATATTCGATTAACTGTAAGGATAAAACATCACCAACATATGGCAGTGGTTATTGTGCAGGTCATATAGGTTGCTCGACGGGTTGCGCAGGCGATAGTGGTTCAAGTTTTGATTCTGCTGCAAATAGTGAAGCAGGTTTCTTTGATAGTTTCTTTGATGGTGATGGCGGAAGTAATGGCTGTGGTAGCGGATGCGGCAGTGGCTGTGGGGGAGACTAGATAATAAGAACTGGTCGAGTTACGTAAGAAGATGTAGATTAATAAAAAAAGTTTGTCATAGAATAAAAATAATGAGTTTATTATGGATAATATAAATACAACACCAGAAGATAAGCATGACATTATTTATGTTCTGCGTACCTCGCAACAACATCACGTCATGTTAGGAATGATTGCAGATCAGAAAGCAAATATTATTTTAGGTTCATATTTAATCTTTATTACGGTGACGCAAGGTATTCTCGATAAAAATGAACTGTTCAGCACGCCTATCTGGATGCTGACAATTGCTTACACACTTGCGGCTATTTTTTCACTATTAGTTATTATGCCTAGGTTTAGAAATAAGAAATCTGAATCAGGTGATAAGTTCGGTAATCTTTTATTTTTTGGTGGCTTTGTAGAACTAACTCAGGATGAATATGTAAAAGAGTTGAGCGCCAAACTTCAAAGTAATCAGAATGCACATGAAATGTTGATGCAGGATATCTACCAAATTGGTCAGGTGTTAAATAAGAAATACACTAACCTAAGACTCAGTTATGGATTATTGGCTGCAGGTGTAGCTGTATCGTTTATCGCATTTACTTTTGTGCAGTTTGCATGAATTTCCTAAAGTATTTTTCTTTATTCCTTGTCAGTATAAATATTGCAGCGTGCTCTCAAGGTAAGATGCAGACGTTAGTGACTATCGCCGATGCTCGTGTTGATAAGGCAGAATTTATTGATAGTGGTGAACCTGGTGATTCGGTTGGAGATATTTTAGTATTTGATCAGCCGTTATTAAATGAACAAAAAGTTAAGATTGGTAATAATAGTGGTAGTTGTATTCGTACAAGAGTGGGTCATAGCTTCCAATGTCAGTGGACATTAACATTGGAGAATGGATCTATTCAGGTTGCAGGACGTGAGTTTGATAAAGGTATCTCTAATATTGCTATTGTTGGTGGTACGGGGCAATACACCGGTATAGCCGGTGAAATGCAGTCAGTTAATAATGGCGATGGTACTTTTACTCAAATATTGCAGTATTGGTATCAGAAATAATTAGATGAGGCCTATGTTTTATCTAATCGAGCGCAGGTCCTAGTACAAAATCAACAATTTCAATATCATGGTCTTCTAGCATAGCTGCAATATCATCCCATTTATAATTTGGATTTTCTTCTTCCACCTCAGCAATAAGCCCCGTTATGTGGCGGTATGCCTCATGTTGCTCGAAGTCCTTAGGAATTCTAACCAGTCGAATTGATGAATATTCGTGGGAGGGAAGTATCACATAACGATTATCCATGATGTTTAATCCTTAAATATCTGCCTTATTTACGAATAAGACTACACTGCGAACGATTGTGGTGATAGTATTTTCGAACCTACAAAAAAAAATAATAGGGAGGAATAGTTATGGAAGACTATTTAGATTATCTTGCTGGGATCCTTGGTGCCAAAATAATGGTCTCGGTTGTTTTGTCTGTGGCATTGCTTGGCCCCTGTATTGTCTATAAGTTAGT
>JALTKP010000106.1 GCA_027078075.1 Gammaproteobacteria bacterium
ACGGTAACGTAGATAAACCGGGTTACCGACAATCAACTGATGTAAACCCTGAATCTAGTACTGAAACATTTACAGCTGCCAAATTCCAGATTGATAACTGGCGCTGGGAAGGAGTACCAATTTACCTGCGCTCAGGTAAAGCCTTGTGGAAACGCGGTACAGAAATTGTGGTTGAATTTAAGAAACCACCTAAGCAAATGTTTAAAGGCAGTGCCGTAGAAGAATTATCGGCAAACCGTCTGGTTTTCCATATTCAACCGTACCAAGGTATTGAATTATTATTCCAAGCCAAGATCCCAGGACCAACA
Source organism: Gammaproteobacteria bacterium (assembly GCA_027078075.1). GTDB lineage: Bacteria > Pseudomonadota > Gammaproteobacteria > AKS1 > AKS1 > Sulfuriflexus. Next base: position 309 of record JALTKP010000106.1, read on the forward strand.
TTACAACTACAAAATGTTGATATGGCATTTAACTATGGTGATAACTTCAAGGCTTCACGTTACACCGGTTATGAAGTAATGATTTATTCTTGTACCCATGGTGATGCAACATTATTCTCACGCGGTGACTTGGTAGAAGCAGCATGGCGTATCGCACAACCTATTATGGATTACTGGTCAGAGAACTCGGCAAAAGATTTCCCTAATTACACTCGTAATTCATGGGGACCCAAAGCAGCAAATGACTTAATTGAAAAAGATGGTCGCCGCTGGTTTGAAGTTATTACGCCTGATGTATTGGAACAATTACCGTTGTTTGAAGGAGCTGATCCCTTATTACTTAATTCAATTATCATGGCACTACATGCTGATGCAGCTGAAGAAGGTGAAGTCATCATCGAACAAGGTGATATGGCAAAAGAGATGTATCTACTCTGTCGAGGTGAAGTTGAAGTGCTCGATACCAAAGGCAATGTTCTTAAAACACTTAAAGACGGTGATTTCTTCGGTGAAGTGGGTATTCTTATGTCGATGCCTCGAACTGCAACGATTCGAGCCAAGACACTTTGTGATTTATTTGTATTACAGAAATCCGATTTTGGACGTATCCTCAAAGAACACCCTCAGTTTGCTGAGAACATTAAGAAAGTCGCTAAAGAGCGTTACGATCTTGCCGTGTCATCAGATGACTTAATGGCTCAAGATTAAGTTTATTTCTCTAATTTCTTAAGAATAACACCAGCAAGTGGCGGAAGATTTACACTGATTGACCAAGGATGGTCAAGCCACGCAGTTTCTTCCGCATCACAACCAAGTCCATTGCCTAAATTACTGCCACCATAATATTCAGAGTCGGTATTTAGAAGCTCAGTGTAATGACCTGCTTCATCAACCCCAACGCGATAATTGTCTCTAGGGATGGGCGTAAAATTCATTACAACTATGATTGTTTCATTATCACTCATACGCTGATAGCTGAAAACTGAATTAGCGGTATCATTGCAGTCGAGCCATTGAAAACCTTCAGGCTCAAAATCATAATAAAATAGCGCAGGATTATTTTTATTAAGATTGTTTAAATCTCGAACGGTATTTAATAATCCTTTATGTAAAGGATATTCAAGTACATGCCAATCAAGCGACTGATCATGGTTCCACTCAGGGCCTTGTCCAAACTCATTACCCATAAATAAAAGTTGCTTGCCAGGGTAGGTGTACATTAGACAATACAATAAACGTAAATTGGCAAACTGTTGCCATTCATCGCCACTCATTTTGTAAAGCAGTGAAGATTTTTCATGCACTACTTCATCATGTGAGAAGGGCAGAATAAAATTCTCGTTGTAGTTATACATCATGCCAAAGGTCAGCTTGTTATGTTGGCTTTGACGATAAATAGGATCCAGAGACATATAATCAAGCACATCATGCATCCACCCCATGTTCCACTTCATACTGAAACCTAAGCCATCGTCATGAACAGGGCGGGTGACTTTAGGCCAATCGGTAGATTCTTCTGCCATGACAATCGTTCCGGGGAATTGTTCATGGGTAACAATATTAAGCTGTTTAATAAATTCAACTGCATCGAGGTTTTCGCGACCTCCATATTGGTTGGGTAACCAGTCATCTTTATCTCGGGCAAAGTCTAAATAAAGCATTGAGGCAACTGCATCGACACGCAAACCATCAAAATGAAATTCTTTTAACCAGTAAAGTGCATTTGAAATTAAAAAATTTCTGACTTCATGGCGACCATAGTTAAAAATCAAGGTATTCCAATCACGGTGTTCACCACGACGAGGATCAGCATGTTCATAAAGTGCGGTGCCATCAAAACGAGCTAGACCGTGAGCATCTTTGGGGAAATGTGCGGGTACCCAATCAATAAACACGCCAATATTATTTTGATGGCAAAGATCAACGAGGTAACGTAAATCATCGGCACTACCATAACGGGCACTAGGCGCGTAGTAGCCAATGGTTTGGTAACCCCAAGAACCATAAAAAGGGTGCTCGGTAACGGGTAATAATTCAATATGTGTAAAGCCCATGTAAGTTACATGCTCTACTAACCGTTCAGCAAGTTCACGATAGGACATAATGCGGCCATCGGCATTGCGTTGCCACGAGCCAAGATGCACCTCATAAATAGACAATGGTGCATGTAGCCAATCAGATTGATTGCGCTGCTCTAGCCATTGTTTGTCTTTCCATTTAAACGTAGTTTCAGCAACAACACGGTTAGCAGTACCGGATGAATACTCAAACTCACGTGCGTAAGGATCGCTTTTTAAATGAACCTTACCTTCAGCAGTGCGTATTTCAAATTTATAAAGTTCGCCAGCAGCCAATTGGGGAATAAATATTTCCCACACACCACTTTCACCTCGTAATCGCATTGGATGGCGGCGACCATCCCACTGATTAAAATCGCCAACCACACTAACGCGACTGGCACTTGGTGCCCATACGGCGAATAACACGCCTTGAATACCATCTACTTCATGAGGGTGTGCACCTAACCATTGCCAGCTACGCCAGTTTCGACCTTCACCATGCAAGTAAATATCATAGTCGCTAAGTTGTGGTTCAAAACAATAGGGGTCATAGGCTTGATGTTGTTGCCCACGAGAATCTAGCCAGCTGATTTGATAGTGTTGAGGTAAATCAGCTTCTATTTTGTTAGTAACAAAAATATCGGTATTAGGTACGCGTTCAAGCCTGGTATTAGTTTCAATAATGGATACATTGTTGGCATTGGGTAGATAAACACGAACACAGTCAGGTTGTTTGCCAAGAAAGCCAAATGGGTCAGGGTGACGGGCTGCAGTAATATCTGCATAGTCCGCACTTAAATGCTTGTTTTGATCAGATATTTGGCTCATTTCGTTATCTTTTCATCAATGCTCAAAGTATCTATGAATATGATTATACTAATATTATTGCCTTGTCGTTAAGGATACCATAGCATGATAGATAGGCATCCCGAACTGTTAAATACTTGTCATAGTAGTGTGTCACAATGGATGATATCTCGACACTAATCATGGAGACAGTAGAGTGAAGTTAGGACAAACACCGCGTTTTGTAAGTCGGTTAACTCGCGACACCTTTGCATTAATTCTTGCAGGTGGGCGAGGCTCACGTTTGAAGCAAATGACTTTATGGCGAGCAAAGCCTGCCGTCCCTTTTGGTGGCAAATTTCGTATTATTGATTTTCCTTTATCCAACTGTGTTAACTCAGGTATTCGACGTATTGGTGTTGTCACTCAATACAAAGCACACTCACTTATTCGTCATGTACAACAGGGCTGGAGTTACTTGCGTGGTGAGTTTGGCGAGTTTGTAGAACTACTTCCTGCACAACAACGTATTGAAACGTCTTGGTATGCCGGTACGGCAGATGCGATATATCAGAATTTGGATATTGTTCGGATACATGATCCTAAATACATACTGGTTTTAGCCGGTGATCATATTTATAAAATGGATTACGGTCCAATGCTTGCCCACCATGTAGAGCAAAATGCAGACTTAACCGTTGGTTGTATTGAAGTGCCACTGATGCAAGGGACTCAGTATGGGGTAATGACGATTGCAGAAGATCAATCCATTACAGAGTTTTCTGAAAAACCTGAAAACCCTAAACCAATTCCCGGTAGTGATACACATGCAATGGCATCGATGGGAATTTATATTTTTAACGCCAAGTTTCTTTACGAAGAATTAATTCGTGATGCAGATGAACCTTATTCCACACATGATTTTGGTCACGATATTCTACCCAAGGTAATTAAACAGAACAGAGTCGTTGCCTACCCCTTTAGAGACCCAATTAAAGGTGATCAAGCTTATTGGCGTGATGTGGGAACGGTGGATGCTTTTTGGGAAGCGAATTTAGAATTAATTGGTGTGACACCAGAATTGAATTTATACGATGACAAGTGGCCTATTTGGACTTATCAATCTCAATTACCACCAGCCAAATTTGTGCATGACAGTGATGACCGTCGTGGTATGGCAGTTGACTCGATGATTTCAGGTGGTTGTATTATTTCGGGTGCCACGGTAAGGCATTCATGTTTGTTTTCGAATGTGACTATTCACTCATACAGCACAGTAAATGATGCAGTGATATTGCCTGATGTGGATATTGGTGAGAACTGTCATTTGCAACGGGTTGTGATTGATAAAGGCTGTATTATTCCTGATGGAACAGTAATTGGTAAAGATCCTATTGTTGATGCAGAACGTTTTTATGTTACGCCGAATGGCATAACGTTGGTAACACCTGAAATGCTTGGACAGGAATTCCACCATGTCAGATAAACGGCTTAAAGTCGTTTTATGTTGGCACATGCACCAACCACAATATAAAGATTCAGCCAGTGGGCAGTATCTATTGCCCTGGACTTACCTGCATGCGATGAAAGATTACATCGACATGGCAGATATTCTTGAAAAACAAGCTAATGCAAAAGCAGTTGTTAATTTTGCGCCTATTTTATTAGAGCAAATTGATGATTACGCTAATCAATTAAATGGATTTATAGAGAATGGTCAGGCTATTCATGACTCTTTGTTAGCCGCATTAGCATCACCAACCTTACCCAATAATATTCAGCAAAAAACTGATTTAATTCGTCAATGCATTAGAGCGAATGAAAAGCATTTAATTTTACCGAATGAGAAATTTAGCAGACTGGTAAATATTGCTAAACAGATTGAGGAAGAATCAGATATTCTGCGCTATCTATCAGAGCAATATTTAGTGGATATATTGGTTTGGTACCACCTTGTATGGATGGCAGAGGCGGCACATCGTAATGAGCCGTTGATTGCAAAGCTAGTTGATAAAGGTCAGGACTATACGCTGCATGATAGACAAGCATTACTCAAAGTAATTGCAAAGCTAGTCAGCAGTGTTATTCCACGTTACCGAAAATTAGCTGAGAAGGGACAAGTGGAATTGTCGATGAACCCTTACGCGCATCCCATTATTCCATTGTTAATTGATCTCAGTAGCACCTATGATGCCATGCCAAATACCGACATGCCGGGTGCAAGACAATATCCTAATGGTGTGCAGCGTGCACGTTGGCATATTGAACATGGATTGGATGTATTTGAACATTATTTTGGTTTCAAACCCAAGGGTTGCTGGCCATCAGAAGGGGCAGTAAGTACGGATACAATTCGCTTATTAGGTGAATATAATTTGCAGTGGGCTGCAACGGGTGAAGCCGTGTTACGTAATAGCATGCATAAATTAAATCGTATTGATGAAATTGATAATGCTAATGGCTTACATAAACCTTATAAAGTTGCAGATAGCTCAGTTGCTTGTTTCTTCCGTGATGATGGCTTGTCAGATTTAATCGGTTTTACCTATTCAGACTGGCATGGAGATGATGCGGTTGCTAATTTAATAAACCACATCGAAAATATTTCCCAATCGTGTGACGATCCAAGCCAACAAGTTGTTTCAATTATCATGGATGGTGA
>JALTKP010000107.1 GCA_027078075.1 Gammaproteobacteria bacterium
CAGAAACGAAAGAAATGGCTCACGGCAGGATGAACATCAATGGCTCTGTGAGCCTGAGAGCGGTGTAAGAAAACAGTCACACTGACAATCGTAATATGAGTAAAAATCAAGGTGGCCACTAGTACGGCCCACCACGGTAAATCGAGTAATCCGTTAAGCATCAGATAACCTCCTTAACGCTTAAATATTCAGATATAACTATAATCAATTAAAAGGCATCAGGCTATCCCAAGATAAATGTGGCTTTTCAGCCTTGATTACCATGATAAAATAAGTGTTTTGCTGCATGTATTTCTGCCGATATGCTTATTACAGACCCTTATTGATAACAGGATTCCAGTCTTATGAGCTTGCCAGCAGATCAACTTTCTACTGATGAAATATTCGTTGGCAGACAAGCTATTTTTGATCTCAAATTGGAAACCTACGCTTACGAACTATTATTTCGTGATGGCGAAGCAAGCGCAGCAAACGTCACCGATGGCAATCGTGCAACATCACAAGTCATTAATAACGCGTTTCTCGTTATTGGTTTAGAGCAAATGGTGCAACATCACTACGCTTTCATTAACCTGACGCGTGAATTTTTACTCGGAGAAATTCCTTTTCCACTCCCGCCAGGAAAAGTTGTTCTGGAAGTGCTTGAGGATGTTGCTGTTGATAGTGAGTTAGTTACGGCACTGGAAGAGTTTAAAAATCAGGGTTACAAAATCGCACTGGATGATTTTATTCTCACTGATAAAAATGATGTGCTCGTTCCCTTTGCAGACATCATAAAAGTAGATCTTATGGCGCTGAGCCAGAAAGAACTCATTGAGCAGGTTAAAGCACTCAAGAAATACAATGTAAAACTACTTGCTGAAAAAGTAGAAACCAAACAGGAATTTGAATTGTGCAAACAACTTGGTTTTGATTATTTTCAAGGTTACTATTTCTGCAAGCCTGACATCGTTGCCGGGAAACAGCTTCCTCCTAATCGCCTTGCTTTACTTGAAATGATTTCAACGTTACAAAACGCTGAATGCAGTTTTGAAGAACTTGAAGCCATTATTAGTAAAGATGTTGCTATCAGCTACAAACTGTTACGAATTATTAACTCATCGTTTTATAGTCTTGCAAAACCGGTTGCCTCCATTCAAAAAGCGCTGGTTGTACTCGGCTTACAGGCACTCAGAAATTGGGTTACCGTTATTGGTCTTTCACAAATAGATGATAAACCGAAAGAGCTTATTAACTCATCATTAGTGCGTGCAAAAATGTGTGAGTTATTAGCTATA
>JALTKP010000108.1 GCA_027078075.1 Gammaproteobacteria bacterium
AAAATCAGCGAGGGTATCACTTAATGCGCTTAAACTACCCTCGCCCTTTTTCATTTCGTCATTCTGCCTTTGGCACGTTCAACTGCTTCACGCACTTGATTCGGCGCTGTTCCACCAAAATGATCCCGTGCAGCAACCGAGCCCTCTAAGGTTAAGACTTTGTAGACATCATCATCGATAACATCACTGAATTGTTGTAGCTCATCAAGTGTGCAATCAGGCAGGTCTTTATTATTTTCAATACAAAAACGAACTGACAAACCAACCACTTCATGTGCGTCACGAAATGCGACACCCTTGCGAACCAGATAGTCAGCTAAATCAGTGGCTGTAGAAAAGCCTCTTGCAGCAGCTTCAAGCATGACATCTTTTTTAACTTGCAGACCATCAAGCATGTCGGTGTAAAGACGCACAGATGCAAGCAAAGTATCCACTGTATCAAACAGAGGCTCTTTGTCTTCTTGATTATCTTTGTTATAAGCCAGCGGTTGAGATTTCATAATGGTTAATAGTGAAATCAAGTTACCGTAGACGCGTCCAGACTTACCGCGTACCAGTTCAGGTACATCAGGGTTTTTCTTTTGCGGCATAATTGAAGAGCCAGTACAGAAACTGTCACCCAAATCGATAAAGTCGAATTGCGCAGATGACCAAAGTACCAATTCTTCAGAGAAGCGTGATAGGTGCATCATTAACAAGGTGCCGTGCGCACAGTATTCAATTGCAAAATCCCGATCACTTACGGCATCTAAGGAGTTTTCAGCAACGGCATCGAAATCGAGTAAATTGGCAGTGTAGGCTCTATCAATCGGATAGCTAGTACCAGCGAGTGCTGCTGCACCGAGTGGTAATACATTTATCCGTTTGCGAGCATCAACAAACCGCTGCCGATCACGCTCAATCATTTCAAACCACGCCATCATGTGATGACCAAAGGTCACTGGCTGCGCAGTTTGTAAATGAGTGAAACCAGGCATGATCGTATCTGCTTCCCTTTCGGCAAGTTTAACGAGCACCTTTTGTAGTGATAGCAGGCCATCACAGAGTAGGTCGACTTCTTCCCGTAGGAATAAACGAATATCGGTTGCCACCTGATCATTTCTGGAACGGCCAGTGTGTAATTTTTTGCCAACAGCGCCGATTCTATCAGTTAGCCGTGCTTCGATGTTCATATGCACGTCTTCAAGCGATACTGACCATGCAAAATCACCCCGCTCAATATCAAGCTGGATACCTTCAAGCCCTTTAATGATTTCACTGGCTTCGGTTTCGGTAAGTACATCAACATGCGCGAGCATTTGTGCATGCGCTTTTGAGCCTGCAATATCGTGGAGGTAGAGGCGCTTATCGAAATCAATTGAGGCGGTGTATTGCTCAACAAACTCGTTTGTAGCCGCGGTAAACCGCCCACCCCATGGTTTTTTGTCTTGGTCACTCATAGTCACTGTCATTTCAATGATTTACATTGCGCGCAGTATAGACGATTTCTGTCGATTGGTGGACTGTTGATGGATGAAAAGACTGCTAAACTTGGGTCAGTTTGATAATAAAAACCATCCATTTTGTCACTTAGGACGATAATGAAACGGATAGATATAAAAAAATCAGCCCAATTTACACCACCAGCGCCGCTGGATGGTTTGTTTTTGCCCGATTTATGTAATATTCGTATTTTGTTATTGGTAATCGTGATTGCCGAAATGTTGTCATTTATATTAACACTGGCAGGCAGCGCACCAGGTCAAGGTTGGCAAGATTTGGGTTTAATATCATTGTTCGTGCAGTGGGTGGCGTTGATAAGCGTATTATTTTTATGCTTGAGCCGACCTTGGTTAGCCAAATTTGATAACCAGCAGGCAGGAATTATTAGTTTTTTTATAATTAATTTGATTACGCTATTAGTGACGGAAGTTTGTTTTAATTATGTTGTCATTCCTGGAATAGGCCAAAGTACAGCGGCGCATATAGACTTATTACTACGAAACCTAGGTATTAGTGTCATTGTCTCGTTATTAAGTTTGCGTTATTTTTATTTGCAGTACCAATCTAGTAAATCAATGCTAGCTGAAAACACTTCAAGAATCGAAGCATTACAGGCGCGTATTCGCCCACACTTTTTATTCAATAGTATGAACATTATTGCCAGCCTGACACGTTCAAATCCTAAGTTAGCAGAACAGGCAGTTGAAGATTTATCACAAGTTTTCCGTGCAAGCTTGTCTGATATTAAAAAACAAATTTCATTACAAGAAGAAATTTCTATTTGTAAAAGCTATTTGCAAATAGAAACATTGCGCCTTGGTGAGAGATTAAAAATAAATTGGCAAATTAGCGATGAAGTTAAAGAAGATATGATTCTGCCATTGCTACTGCAACCTTTAATTGAGAATGCAGTGATACATGGCATAGAACCTTTAACGGAAGGTGGCACAATTTTTATTAGCGCACAACGTACAGATAAAAATAGGTTATTAGAAATTCGCGTAATCAATCCATGTGATGATACAAACGACCAATGCAATTCATCAAGCAAGGGTAATCAGATAGCATTAAATAATATTAACCAGCGCTTAGATGCTTTGTATGAAGGAGAATCGAAGTTAGTTGTTAGTAAAGAACGCAATCAGTATATTGCAACGATCAGTATTCCTGTTTATATGTTAGGTGAAGATGAGACATGAAAATTCTCGTTGTTGACGATGAGGCTTTAGCACGTGAGCGTTTAATCTCAATCTTGAGCGAGCTTGATCATGATTACGATGTTATCGGAGAGGCTGAAAATGGACAACAAGCCATTGAGCAGGTCACAAAGTTACAACCCAATATAGTCTTACTCGATATAAAAATGCCCGGTATGAATGGTTTGGAAGCAGCGCACCATTTACTTAAGCATGAGAAACCGCCTGCTATTATTTTTACTACAGCTTATGATGAACATGCGCTTGCGGCCTTTGAGGCACAAGCGATTGCTTATCTACTAAAGCCTATTCAAGTCGATCAATTAGAACGAAGTTTACAAACGGCATCAAAATTACAACAAGGACAGTTACAGCAAGTACAAGCGGAAGTTAAAAATGAAAGACTTCACATTAGTGTGAAGTTACGTGGTGACTTGCAATTAATACCTGTGGCAGATGTCCGTTATTTTCGTGCGGATCAAAAATACATCGAAATGCGTCATTCAGACGGAATTGCATTGATAGATGATGCCTTAAAATCACTAGAAGAAGAATTTGCGGATAAATTTATTCGCGTACACCGTAATGCAATTGTATCGATTAATTCAGTAATTGGAATTGAACGAGATAGTTTAGGTCGTAGTTGTGTTTTATTAAAGGGCTGTGACGAGCGGATAGATGTTAGTCGCCGCCATGTTGCAGACTTGCGGAGACTATTAAAATCCCGTGGTTAGTTATTTATCTTTTTGAGTCAATTTGTGAATACCGCGTATTTGTAGCAGAGAGCTATCAATTGAATCGTCAAGATAACCGCCATAAAAATCAACCGTGGTAACCCCGACCATTTGTTGGGCTAATTCTTTGCCATTGGCATCGATAAAAATAAGTGTTGGTGTCAGCTGTACATTGTAACGCTGTGCAAAATCTTCTGGATCAACACTTTTGCCATTGAGATCGATTACATCATCACCTGAATCGAGTTCAAGGACACGAACGATGACTTTATCGGTGTAATCGCCACTGATTTTCATGGGTTTGAGAAATTCTTCTTTGACAATGGAGCAATAACCACAGTAAGTAGCTGAAAACATAACTAAAATAGGGATTTTTTTGGCTTTTGCTTCTGCGGCATCAGCCTTAAAATTAACAAGCTCTGTTAGCTCAACTTCAGCGGAATGAGCGGAAGAAGCCAGCAGTAGGCTTAGTAGGCCAATCAAAAAATGAGTTTTTAATTTAATATACATAATAAAGTCGCTCAAAACAGATACTTATTATAGCCTGAGACAGTACGGATGGCGTAAAATATCCCTAATAAGCAAAATTATTATTAAGAATTAACATTTCACGGTGCCCATAGGCCATTGGATTTAGAAAAAATGTCGAAAAATCAGTTACGTATTGCAACACGCAAGAGTCCTTTGGCAATGTGGCAAGCAGAGCATGTTGCCGCACGATTGTTAGAAGCTCACCCTGGCTTGGAAGTAGAGCTAGTTACCTTCACAACACAAGGTGACAAAATTCTTGATACGCCGCTAGCTAAAATTGGCGGTAAGGGGTTGTTTGTAAAAGAATTAGAGCGTGCAATGCTGGATGGCGATGCAGATATAGCGGTTCATTCAATGAAAGATGTACCAGTAGATTTGCCAAAGGGGCTTTATTTACCGGTAATTCTGCAGCGCGAAGATCCACGCGACGCCTTTGTTTCAAATAAATATAAAGATTTTAATGATCTGCCTCAAGGCGCACGTTTAGGCACATCAAGCATGCGCAGACAGTGCCAAATAAAAGAAGCACGTCCTGACTTAGAAATTTTGGATCTACGCGGCAACGTGAACACACGTTTAGCCAAACTTGACGCTGGTGAATACGATGCGATTATCCTCGCTTGTGCCGGTCTTAAGCGGCTGGGCTTTGATGATCGTATTCGCGCCTCAATGACACCGGATACAAGCTTACCGGCGATTGGTCAGGGCGCCATTGGTATTGAATGTAGAAACGATGATGCCAATACCAATAATTTAATTGCAGTGTTGGATCATGCAGAAACACATATATGTGTCGAAGCAGAGCGTGCTATGAATGCGCGTTTAGGTGGTGGTTGCCAAGTACCGATTGCGGGCTTCGCTGAATTAAAAGATGAGCAGTTACAACTACGTGGACTGGTAGGCCGTGTCGATGGAAGTGAAATTTTACGCAGTGCAATTTTCGGACAACCATCAGAAGCAGGTGCAATGGGAACAGCGCTTGCTGAAGAATTACTGGCACGTGGCGCAGATACAATTTTGGAGGCACTTTACGCCGAAAACCAATGAGTCAGGGATTAGATAACACACACGTTTTAGTAACACGTCCCACCGAGCAATCAGATGAGCTGATAGCGCTGATTGAGGCGGTTGGTGGTAAAGCAATTAGTTTGCCCTTGTTAGCTATAGAGGCAAGCGTTGATGCAGAATCAAAACAGCGCTGCCAATTTATTTCTGGCTATGATTGGGTCATTTTTATTAGCCAAAATGCCGTTAGGCATGCATTATCATTATTACCTTCAAATAACTGGACTGATAGTACTGCCATTGCGGCTATCGGAAGAAGCACGACTAATGCATTGCGTCAGGCGGGCTTTCCGGTAGACGTGCACCCTGATGACAACATGAATAGTGAAGGCTTACTAGAAGCACTATCCGATGAGTCATTGAGTGAAAAGAAAATTCTTATTATTCGTGGTATTGGGGGCAGAGAGACATTAGCAGATGGCTTGCGTGAGAAAAAGGCACTCGTTGATTATGCTGAAGTTTATCGTCGGGTTTGTCCCGAGGTGGAGTCACAGCAATTAGGCCAGTTAATTGATGAAGGCATTGATGTGATTAGTATCGCTAGTGGCGAGACGTTGCAAAACCTTGCATCTATTATTAAAACAGCTGCAATAACAGATGTACAGAAGCAAAAATTAAGATCGTGTCCGTTAATTGTCGTGAGTAAACGAATTAAGGTAATGGCAGAACAATTAGGATTTTCAGCCAGTGTTATTGTTGCAAATGAACCGGATAATAATGGTTTGGTAAAAACTATTCAGCAATGGCATTGCA
>JALTKP010000109.1 GCA_027078075.1 Gammaproteobacteria bacterium
GGCACTTTCATTCCAGTTAATACCGGGCAAATACCTATCGATACCAAAATATTGCTTTTTGTCCTTATAGTAAAATAATGGCTCATAGTAAAAATCGATAATGGGAAAGACGCCTACTTTAAGTAATAGCCGCTTTACAAGAGGAAAGCGAACGGTACCTTTTTTACGTATATATCTTAGTGCAAGTGCACCCATTAAAACAAAGGGGAACAACAACAACTCAACCACTCGTTTAGGTTTACGGTTTCTTGCCACTAGATAGCCTCCATAAGAATATTTATTCTGAAATTAGTCGCGTAATACCACTCAACACGAGCCTATAATGTTTTAATTTTTTTCACTATTTCACTTGTCGAGCAACCATCCAGAAAATGTAGAATTTCCACCTTTCCGCCATTATCAGTTACACACTTGTTACCGGCAATTTCCTCAACTTTATAATCACCACCTTTCACCAGTACGTCCGGCTTAACAGCACAAATTAATCTTTGAGGCGTATCTTCGTCAAACGAAACGACCCAATCTACACTCGAAAGCCCCGACAATACCGCCATACGCTGCTCCAATGGAACAATAGGCCGAGAATCACCTTTTAAACGTTTGACAGATTCATCACTATTAACTGCAATAATTAGCTTGTCCCCCATCAACCGGGCTTGTTCCAGATAACTGATATGGCCTGCATGCAATAAATCGAAACACCCATTCGTCATCACGATTTTTTGACCAAGTTCTTTGGCATCGGCAACAGCCTCAAGTAACTCAATCTCAGTAACAATGCCTTGCTCATGAGACTGCTTTTGTTTTAGTGTACTTCGCAACTCTGAAGAAGTAACGGTTGCTGTGCCCAATTTACCCACTGCGATTCCAGCAGCAACGTTTGCAAGGCGCGCACAAACCGATAATGGTTCCTTACGAGACATTGCTGCAGCTAAAACAGATATCACCGTATCCCCGGCTCCAGTTACATCAAATACTTCTTTTGCTTCAGTTTTGATATGTATTACAGACTCATTTTTCTGAACTAACGACATTCCATGTTCACCACGAGTTACCAACAGTGCTTCCAGGTTGAGTTCGTTTAACAAATTTCTAGCACGTACTTCAACATCATCATCGCTATTACATTCACCCACTACTGCCTCAAATTCCTTGGCATTGGGTGTTAATAAGGTAGCATTTTTATATTTAGTAAAATCATTACCCTTGGGGTCTATAACAATAGGGCGGTTATACTGATTGGAAATTTCTATGAATTCAGAAGC
>JALTKP010000110.1 GCA_027078075.1 Gammaproteobacteria bacterium
GAAATTATCGCTATTGGCGCAGAAGAAGAAATAAGTTGATATGCAAGTATTGTTAGCAAACCCTCGTGGATTCTGTGCTGGAGTTGATCGTGCGATCGACATTGTTGAACGTGCATTAGAACTTTTTGAAGCCCCTATCTATGTGCGCCATGAAGTCGTTCATAACCGCTATGTCGTTAATTATCTTCGTGATAGAGGCGCGGTTTTTGTCGAAGAATTAGAAACTGTGCCTGATGATGCAACGGTGATTTTTAGTGCTCACGGTGTATCAAAAGCAGTCCGTACAGAAGCAGAACAGCGTGGCTTAAAAGTATTTGATGCGACCTGTCCATTGGTGACAAAAGTGCATATGGAAGTTGTTCGACATGTTAAAGCCGGTTGCGAATGTATTCTTATCGGCCATGCTGGCCACCCTGAGGTGGAAGGTACCATGGGGCAAGTTGAGAAGCAGCAGGGTGTAATGCACTTAGTAGAAACACCGGAAGACGTTAAGAAACTTGTTGTAAATGATGAAGACAAACTTGCGTTTGTTACTCAAACGACTTTGTCGATGGATGATACCGGTAAAGTAATAGATGTTTTACGTGAACGCTTCCCTAATATCATTGGTCCCAAAAAAGATGATATTTGCTATGCAACTCAAAACCGTCAAGATGCGATTAAACGGTTAGTTACAAAATGCGAAGCAGTCTTGGTTGTTGGTTCACCTAACAGCTCAAATTCAAATCGATTACGCGAGATTGCTGAGCAACAGGGCATACCTGCGTGGTTGATTGATGGACCAGAAGATATTCAGTCTGAATGGCTAGATGGTAAAAACATGGTTGGTTTAACAGCCGGTGCGTCAGCACCAGAAATTCTTGTGAAGAATGTTATACATCGGCTCCAAGAATTAGGAGCCGATGTTATAAATGAAGACGAAGGAACACCTGAGACAGTGACGTTCACGTTACCTAAAGAGTTAAGGTAGCCTTACCAACACTGAGAAACAGCTCCAGGTCCTGAGAAGGTTTGTTGTCCTGCTTGATTTAGGGTTAAATTCACGCAGAACTCTTCGTTAGCTTGAACACCTTGAGGAATTGCTGTTAAAGAATAAGTTGTTTGAGTAATACCTGCCACAGCAACACGGTAAAAATTATCTTCGGAATTAAAGTTGTCTCCATTAGCGACAGTACAATTAGCATTATTATATCGTCCAAACCTTGTATAACAGCGTTCTAATTGTTGTGCTAAATTATTTAGCAGTGCCTTTCCATCAGCAAGTCGGGCTTTATCAGCTTGGTTTTTATAAGAAGAAAAAGCGATAGAACCCAAAATCGCAACGATTGCGACAGTGATTATGACTTCAATTAAGGTAAAACCTTTAGATTTTTTTTGCATAATTATTACTCGTTACAGTTAGTAATATTTTATTGGTCTAATACCAGTGGAAAGCTTAATTTAACTGACAGTACTTGTACCTTAGTTAAGATTCGCTGCTTGTCTTTGTTAAGAATATAATCAATTCCGACTTTATCATCAACTTTCAATAATTGAACTGAGAGGAACTTTGATTGATCTGATTGGAACTTAGTATTTAAATTATAAAAATATTTCTTACCACTAATTATAATTTGATTTTCGGCACCAGCCAGTCGTTTAACTACACCTACCTGCATGAAAGGTGTTGTCAATTTCACATTGGCTGGTTTTGAGTTTGCCTTAGGTGGCGCTGTGAAAGTTGCTTCAGCAGCCATAGTTGACACACTCTCACCAATCAGCACAAGAGATAGGCTTAACATTATCAACACTTTTGTATGTTTTATCATTGGTATTTCTCCAAATATCTTTTTCAGTTTAAGCGGTTAGTTAAGGCTCTATTTCACGCCATGAATGGCGACCTAATGCTTTACCGCCTTGAGTGTTAATGTTAATTGGAATAGAAGTAATGCTTTGATCACTACCTTGTGAAACAAGCCTGTTGCCAATAGTTGATGAATCGGTAAGTGTGGCTTTATCTGAACGAATGCGTGAAACGACATTTGCAGCATTATCGACACCACTAATATTATCATCGGAATCAAAAACACCGTCATTATTGATATCAAATACAGCATCAGAGCCTGAACCACCTGTAACAGGATTAAAACCTAAGGTGAAACTACCAGGTCCAGTAGTACAAGCAGAGCCACTTTTAGGGATAACTGTATTTACAAAAACGAAATTACCTCGTAGCAAAAAGTTACGAACAGCACGCTCACCAGGAAATTCAACACTACCACCAGATGTGGCATCAAGATCAATGACCCAGCCTTGCTTTTGTGCAGCTCCGGTTCCGAAGTCAATAGGGACATCGGATAAGGCATCTACTGTAATTCCACTAATAACGGATGGTGTGCCAGAGAACATTTGTTCTTGTAATTTATTGTAGTTAATAGCCACGATACTATCGGATGGATCGATAAAATCATCCCATAAGCCATAAATGGACTGTATATCGGTGCTAGTTGTGTCTTCAACTGTAAAGTAACTACCTGTACCAACTACTACAATGTAGCCATCAAGTTGAGGATGCTTAATGACGGCAGGACGATTGGTAATAGGTTGAGTGGCTGTTCCACCATTATATGTTGCAGTAAATAGTTTCTGTACTGGCTTGTTTGAGGCATTTGTTAAGCCAGCAACTGTTGTACTACTAATATTGAAACGGTAGACGTTACCTTGGTAATCACCGGCATAAACGACATCAGCAGTACCATTTCCGTCAGTATCGATCGCTTGTACGGCACCTAGCCCATTTGGTGTCGTACCGTCGGAACTCTGTGCTTTACCAACACCAGTATCAATTTTTATGAAATCACTACCGTAAGCCCATGTACCATCAAGGCCACCATCTAGGAATAGAATGTAAAGTTCAGCATTGCCACTTGCACTGGCACTGTTGTAACCATTACCAAATATGGCAACCCAACGTTTTTGTGAGCCTGCACCATCGACATTACTCATGACAATAAGAGGTTCACGTACATGCCCGCCTAGGTTTAGAGAATTAGTGGCGACCCCACCAATATCGTCAGACTGTTCGAACTCCCACATTACATTGCTAGCTATATTATCTTCATCGTTGAGACTGTTTGGATCAGTCACATTGAGAGCAAAATAACCAGCACCTGCAATACCAAGTCCGCCAACAAGAACAGTATTCCAGCTTGGAGTATTGATGTTAGTTCCTGAGGTAGGCGTAATGAAAACATCGTTAATTGCTGGTGTCATATCAACGAAATAACGATGGTTGTAATCTGAGTCAGTTAGCTCAGAAAGTAATGAGAATACACTGTTTGGTATAAAGGCAAATATCTCTTTGCCACCTTCGAGAGCATCACTTGCTGCTTTAAAAGCATGTAGCATTCCATCATTAGCACCGATATAAACAGCTTCCTCACGACCAGCTCTAGAAGCCATAAATTCACTGTATAATTTACCGGTTGCGACTGGGTATGGTGCTTGATCACGCCCAAAGAAAGGTGGGGCGCCTACAAAAACAGGAGCTGAGTGAATAATATCACCGAGTTTGCCAGCAACAACGGGTCTTGTTCTGAACTCACCCGCTTGAGTGTTATCACCTTCATCTTTAATTTGGCCACGAAGGTATTCTAGTCTGTCTTCTCCGAGTGTAGGAGGGTTACTGGTAATAGTAGGGAGGCCGAGTAACGTTTTTTGATTAGCATTCAGGCTTGCCCAACGAAAAGGGATACCTGTTGAATTGCTATCATCGTATGTAGCGATAACACGGTTATTTGAGTCTATAGTCGTACCAGTAACGGCATCTAGCTTAAGTGCCGCACCGGCATCAGGTGTTGCTCCCCACAGTGAGTTGCTTGTATCAATGACGCCAGTAATACTGATGCTTTGCGCAATGAGGTTACCTGTGTTTAAGGTTGTATCAAAAGTAGCCCTAAAGATGCGTGAATCAGCTTGAAGATCCTGAGAGTTAAAGGCTACCGCGGATGCAGAACCTTTTCCTGATTGGATTTCATCGAAAATATTTGTTAGTGATTGAGTCAAAGAAGTTTGATTTGCGGCACTAAGAAAATCACCACGTGCATTCCAAGCTGCATGTCGTAAATCATCAATTTTTTCGGCATTTCCATTTGTAGGATCAGGCCAGCCTGTAATGGTACCGGCATTAAATTGAGCAGGGTTGCTTGTGACATTATCAGGGTTAGCGTTGCGAGTACCCGCTACACCGAAGCCAATTGTGTAAGTGGACATGTGTTGATGCATATTCTCAAATGGGAGAGGAGCAACACCAATATATCGATTACGATCACGTTTAGTTGTAGGAACCTCATCTTGTAGGCTGCCATGTAAGTCACGTTCGTAAAAGTGCATTGCAACATCAGCTAGTGTGTGTCCAGTATTGTCAGCAAAGGAGCCACCATCAAAAGGACCTTTGGGTGTTCCACCATCTTGACCATCACCATCTGCATTATGAATAGTGGGATCGTTACCATTCCAAAAACCATCCGTCATCAAGATAGTATAGTTTTGTTGGCACTCTCCAGCGGGAGAAGCTTGAACAGGACAGTTTGTATTACCAGGGTTACTGCTACCAGTTCCAAAAATGTTGTTATTATTACAGGCAAAGTAGTTACCTGTTGCTTCTAGGTTTCGTCTAAGAGGTGTTCTTCCTGCAGATTGTGTTGAGAATATTCTATCAAACAATGTATTTTTGTTACCACTAAAGGGGGAGATGTTGAGTGATTGAACTTGTATACGATTGTTAGCAATATTGTTGATAGTTGCCATACCAACACGAATAGCAGTTTCCTTTTCTAATACTTTTGTAATGGCGCCTTTAGCGGTCAGTTCACGGCGACGATAGTAGGAATACCAATTTGCAAAGTTTTGTAATTCTTGAGCTGATGTACAAGAAACGGTTGTTTGAGGGTCATTATTGCCACCACAGTCAGTACGATTACCTGGACGAAGAAAACTGCTAGGACAAATCGCACCGTTAGTACAAGCGCCACCAACTCTAATTTGAACTAGGGTGTGTGCATCATTTGCATCAACGACTGAGTCACCATCAGTATCTGACCAAATATAGTAACTTGCTGGAAATATATTATCTGGTAGCGCGTAGAAAAAACTTAATTGGTTAACAAAATTAACAACAGTGTTTCTGTAAAGGTATGTGTCAAGGTTACTGGCAACAGTTAGATCAGTAGTTCCACCTCCCACTCTGTAAGGATCTACTCTTGCTGCATTGACTGGGCTGTTTGTATAACTAGCGCCTGAGTCATCTGCACCTGCCCAAGGCTCGTATAAAACGTTTGGGTTGTAATAGGTCGTATTGTAGTTTGAATTTCTTACTCGCCAAACCCCCTGCCAGTTATTGTAACCAGCAGCATTAAGGTCTAGTACATTAGCATTGAAATTATTTAATGCATTTTCAGTTGGCAATGTATAGAAATTAGGTAATCCTGCGGGAATACCACCAGCTGGAAAAGGGGCTGCAAATACCCCATTTGTATCTGAATTATCACCATCATTGAAAATATATAGATATGGCGCATTAATATTGTAAGCCGCATTAACACCACCACTGAAAACATTGATTGTATCAACTAATGTATTCTGAATGTTATAAGTACCTTGATCATCAGCAGCAAGAATTGTCCAGTCCATACTGCCGGAATCATCATTGAGGATCATAACGTTAGGTTCTACACCATCCGCAATCTCAAGGGCACCGTTGG
>JALTKP010000111.1 GCA_027078075.1 Gammaproteobacteria bacterium
CTCTGGATGAGTTTGTTATGTGCGGATTTTGCTATATATGATGGGATTAAACGGAGATATTTTTCCGTCGTGTTATACCAATTAAGGCAACAAGACCGGAACCAAAGAACCATATAGCTGATGGCAAAGGAACAGTAGTTACAGCAAAAAATCTTACTGATCTATTTTCAAGATCATCAATGCCATCCAGATCTGATGTATTAAAATCGCCAGCTTCCGCACGGAAAAAATATGAACTTCCTGGTTCTAATACTCCCAAAGGAACAGTAAATGAAGGTGCATCTGTAATTAGCCAGTCAGACGCCCAGATATTTCTAGAATTATCACCTGCTGCTATTACCATTCGGTATTTATCCGCATACTGAATGGTATCAAAAGAGAAAGTTGGCGTAACCCCAAAGTCAGAGAGCGCAAGATTCTGGATTGCATCAAGTTGTCTTATAGTATCTATAGGATTATTAAGTAGACTAACCACTTCATTTTGGTTGTTTGTAACAGAAAACTCATATTGAAGAGGAGCAGAACCTTCAGCAACTGGAAAACCAATGTGAGTATTATAATCTTGTTTTCCTGTTCGGTAATTTAGAGAATATAATCCAATTGGATCAACTCCATTTATTTCAGATACAGTTACTGATGCAATATTTTCAGGAACACCTAGAGGATCACTAATTCTCGCAGAAAGATGTAACCGCCAACCATCAGATCTGTAAGGGTGATCGATAGTTGTTTCTGAAAATGATCTGACACTAATAATACTTGAAGCATGTACTTGCAATGCAATTGATATAAAAAGAATGGCGACTGAGAATATTCTGAATTTATTTAATAACATGATAGGTATCCTCCCCTTAAAATTTGTCACACAAATAAATTGTTTACGACTTCATCCAAAATAATATTTATTATTCAAAGTTAATCATGAAATCATAATTGCCATGCTGTCAATATAACTTTAGAACTATCTGACTGGTTTTAGTTTTTCATTAGTCGATGCGCCGAGTTCCTTAAAGCACATAACGGCAAAGCTCAGCGGGCAGGCAAAAGGGGCGCGGGTTTTGCGCTCTTTGCAAAACCCACGACGCTTTTGACTGTCCGGCTGGAGCGATTTGTTGGGCGCGCTCGACTTTAAAAATGAACTTCATTTTTACCCCTGAACCACAAAACATACAATACACCCAACGGGTTATTTTGAAGTTTCCTGCGGGTTGACTCTGTAATGCACGTTGCTCGGCAAAAACAGGAAACACTAATATTGCAC